>JAJZRM010000279.1 GCA_021802685.1 Deltaproteobacteria bacterium
CGGAATTCCGCACCACGCCGATGGTTGCCTGTTCCGCGGGGGGGTTGCTCCATGCCAGGGTGGGCAACATCGCCAGGACGATTGTGATGAGGAGCATGCGTTTCATACGTTGCCTCCTGCGGGTGGGTTATGGAAAAAATGTGCCAATGGGAAAAATTGTGAAAATGCGCGTGGAAACAGTCTGTTGCGGGAACGGGTCCGGCGCGGGTGAGACAAGTTTCGGCAGGATAATCGGTTTGGCCGCCGGAATATGCCGTAAATTGTCAGTTCCCGCGGGGGTGATTCCCGCCTTCGCGGCCGGCATTGGAGTGCTCTTTTTCTGGGCGGCGGGATGCCAGGCGAAATCCCGGCTCGGGGAGATCCGGCTCCCGCCGGGTTTTTCGATTGCGCTGTACGCCGAGGTTCCCAACGCCCGTTCGATGACCCTGGGGGAGAAGGGGATCCTCTACGTGGGCACGAGGACGGGGGAGGTTTACGCGGTGCTGCCGGAGGAAACGGCCGGGGGGACGCATCGGGTCGTCCGGATCGCTCAAGGGCTTCACCGTCCCAACGGAGTGGCCTATCGCGAAGGGTCGCTTTACGTCGCGGAAGTGAGCCGGATCCTCCGTTATGACGGGATCGGCTCGCGCCTGTCCGACCCTCCGGAACCGGCCGTGGTCAACGACGGGTTTCCGAAAGACGAGCATCACGGCTGGAAGTTCATCCGCTTCGGCCCGGACGGGATGCTGTACGTTCCGGTGGGAGCGCCATGCAACATCTGCGAAAAGGCCGATTCGCGTTACGCATCCATCCTCCGGATGCGGCCCGACGGGACGGGGATCGAGATCTTCGCTTCGGGGGTCCGCAACACCGTCGGCTTCGATTGGAACCCCGCGACGAAAGAACTTTGGTTCACCGACAACGGCCGCGACATGTTGGGGGACGACATTCCTCCGGACGAACTGAACCGGGCGCCCCGGAAGGGACTGCATTTCGGTTTCCCCTATTTGCATGGAAAGGGTCTTCCCGATCCGGAATTCGGAAAGAGGGGAGGGGATCGGCCGTTCACGCCCCCGGAGCGTGAGCTGCCCGCCCATGTGGCGTCCCTCGGAATGCGGTTCTACACGGGACCGATGTTCCCCCGGGAATATCGGGGCCAGATCTTCATCGCGGAGCACGGTTCATGGAACCGATCGACGCCGACCGGTTACCGGGTCACCCTGGTTCGTCTTGCCGGCGGCAGGGCGGCGGGTTACGAGACGTTCGCGGAAGGGTGGTTGCAGGGAGGAGAGGCGTGGGGGCGTCCGGTGGACGTTCAGGCGATGCCCGACGGATCCCTCCTGGTTTCCGACGACAAAGCCGGGCTGATCTACCGGATCACCTACGGTGGAAAGTGAGCCCGTTCAAGGAGGCGTCCCGGTGAAGCGGGCGATCATTCTCGCCATCCTGGCCGCCGGCATGGGAGCGGCGGTGATAACGTGCAAGGGAGGGGAAGGGTCTGCGCCTCGCCCCGCGGCGACGCCTCCGATCGATGGGACCGCGCACGAAACGACGGAGACGGCGATTTTCGCCCTGGGTTGATTCTGAGGTCCGGACTCCCGGTTCGGGAGTCTCCCCGGCGTCATCCGGACCCGCGTCGGTTACGCGGGGGGCGCGATGGAAAACCCATCGTACCGGCGCCTGGGGGACCACATCGAGTCGGTCGAGGTGGAATACGATCCGGCCGTGATGTCCTACGAAAAATTGCTCGATGTCTTCTGGGCGAGCCACGACCCGGGAGCGCTTCCTCGGAAGCGGCAGTATCTATCCGCGGTCTTTCCCCTGAACGAGCGGCAAAGAGATCTTGCGGTCCGGACGCGGGACCGGGAGGCCGCCCGCGCGAAACGGAGGATCCACACGGAGATTCTGCCGGCAGCGAGGTTCTACCCCGCGGAAGCATACCACCGGAAGTTCGCCCTTCGGGGGAAACAGGCACTCTTCAAGGAGTACGAGGCCATATATCCGAATATCGAGGATTTCCTCGCATCCACCGCCGTAACGCGCGTCAACGGGTACGCGGGAGGCCACGGGACGTGCGAGGCGCTCCTGTCGGAGATCGAGGGGCTTGGTTTGTCCACCGCGGGGAGGAAACGGCTGGAAGAGATCGTGTGCCGCGGTGGGGCGGGGAAAAGGACGAACGGAGAGGCCGTCTGCCCAAACGGGACTTAAGTTTTTTCCCCGGAGAACCGAAGAGTTATCAGAAACCGCCGGGAGGGATACGACATTGCCGAACTGTTGTCCGGAAACACAGTGCCGGCCTGGCGATCATCCGGTGCCGAAAAAAGTCCTGTTGATGGATGACGAGGAGATGGTGAGGGCGGTCGTGGGGGAAATCCTAAGATCCGCCGGACACGAGGTCGGGTACGCGAAAGACGGTTCGGAGGCCATCGCGCTGTACATCAAGGCCATGGAGGCCGGGGATCCTTTCTCCGCAGTGATCGTCGATCTGAACGTCCCCGGGGGGATGGGAGGCAAGGAAACGGTGGAAAAACTCCTTTCAATCGATCCCAACGTCAAGGCGGCCGTATCGAGCGGATATCCCAACGATCCCGTCATGACCAACTTCCGGGATTACGGATTCCGCGCGGTCCTTTCCAAGCCGTTCCGGTTTTCGGAGCTGAGCGATGCCCTTAGGACGCTGATCCCCGAAGCGTAACCCGGCGGACTATTTCCTAAAGCTTCTCCTCGACGGAGCGGATCTTCCCCTCGATCGACCCCGGCTTGTCCCGGCGGTCGTCGATCTTGATCAAGGTCGACACCCGCACGGCGCCTTGCGCGAACGGCTGTTCGTGCATCTCCCGCAGGATCGGCAGGATCTCGTCGAGGTCGCCTTCGATGATCGATCCCATGGCGGTCAGCTCGTGCTTGAGGCCGCTGTTCCGGAGAATGCGTTCCACGCCCGCCACGTAAGGGGAGAGACTCGAACTGGCGGTCCCGAGGGGCGCTATGGTGACGAATACCACGGCCATTCCGTCCTCCTTTTATCGTTCATCCCGGACCAGCCGCCTGAGGCGGGATACGTTCAGGTGCAGGGTCTTCCCTTCGCGGCGGACCATCCCCATCCTCCGGAAACGTCCCATCTGCGTCGTCACGGTTTCCCGCGTGGTCCCGATGAGGTTCGCGAGCTCCTCGTGGGTCAGGCGAAGGGGGAGCGCCGCGCCTTTCGGCGTGTTGACGCCGTGCTCCTCCGCAAGGCGCAGGAGGGTTTTCGCAAGGCGGTGATACGACCAGGTGTGGCCGAACCCGGAGTGTTCCCTTTCCACCTTCGCGAGCCGCTGGGACAGCAGGCGGATGAAGTTCATGAAAATAGAGGGGTTCGTCGCCTCCCCGGGAGAAGATCGTGGTTCCCCGCGGATACCTTCGCTCCGTGAAGAAGCGTACGATCCCATCGATTTCCGCCGGATCCATTCCACGGAAAAGGTCGGTCGTCGTGATGACGGAAAGCCCCATGGAAATCAATCTAACGTCCTTTGGCGGGAAGAGCAATCGGGACGTTCCTGGCCCTCCCGCATATCAGTGGAGCGGCGATGCTGTACGGGATGGTGTTCGTCGTATACTACTGTTACGGGACGCAGCTGTCGGTCTACGCGTCCACGACGGGTGACTTCTTCGGCACGAAGAACCTCGGCGTGAACTACGGGCTGGTCTTCTCGGCGTGGGGCGTGGCCGGGGTCATCGGGCCGATCATCGCGGGGCGGCTGTTCGATGTCTTCGGGAACTACACCAACGCCTTCTACGTCGGATCGGGGATATGCGTCCTGGCGCTGGGGAGTCTGCTCCTTGCGAAACGGCCCGAGGTATCGACCTCATCCTATTTGGGAGGTGCGGAGGAGAGGAAAGCAGCCTGAAGGGAAAGGGGAATGTCCAATGAAGACCGGCATGGAACGGAGTTTCGGTTTTCTTCGCATAAACGAAAGAAATCACAAGCCGCGAACCACCGGCGTCACGGAGATCCGCGGGCCGTACTACACGCCGCTGGGAAGGCGGGCGCTCCTCGATATCCTGGAGACGATGGGCGCCTATGTCGACATCTTCAAATTCAGCGGCGGCTCCTTCAGCCTGATGCCCGAGAATTCCGTGCGGGAGCTGATCGACGGCTGCCACGAACACGACGTGAAGGTGTCGACCGGCGGGTTCATCGAGCACGTGCTGACGATGGGGCAGGAGGCGGTGGACCGGTACCTGGAGGAGTGCCGGCGTTTGGGGTTCGACATCGTGGAGGTGTCCTCCGGGTTCATCACGATACCGGACGACGACCTGGTCCGGCTCGTGGAGAAGGTCCGCAACCTCGGCATGCTTCCGAAACCCGAGGTGGGGATCCAGTTCGGCGCCGGGGGCGCCAGCTCCGTCGCGGAGCTGGAAGCCGAGGGGGTTTCCGATCCCGACAGGGCGATCCATCGCGCGAAACGGTCCATGGAGGCGGGCGCCCATC
>JAJZRM010000280.1 GCA_021802685.1 Deltaproteobacteria bacterium
GGGAGCGGGCAGACGAGCACCCTGTCAGCCGATAGGAGCATGGCATTGGTCGCATAATAATCGGGAAACGGTGACTGGAAGAAAGGACCTTTTTCCGACATCCGATCGATTAATTTCCTCGAAACAAGCGAGTACTGCATGTTGTAACCGAAGAGGAGTCGGAAACGCATTGATTCCCGAACGAGGTTTAGGGCCTTTCCCCTTTCAAGAATGAAAGGCTCGCGGGCACTTCCAAACATGGCCGGATATCCGTAGGTCCGGAGGAATCCTTCTGGGTAGTCAGGGAGGACACCGGGGTAGGCAAAGAGGAATGCGCTGGTATAGATAAAATCCGGTTGATTGTTTTCTTCAACCAACTGATTGACCGTCCGAAAGTACCCCCGCATCAGGCAGTCGTCGTCCCCGAGCATGACGACATAATCCCCTCGGCTCTTCGATAGGGCATTGTTCCAGTTGTCTGTTACCGGAAGGAAGCGATCCGTCCTGAAGTAGCGGATTCGCGGGTCATCCAGCGAGTGCACATAATCGCCGATGCCTTCGGTTGAGTCATTATCCGATACGATGATTTCCCAATCATCGTAGTCTTGTCGGCGGACCGACTCGACGGCATATTTCAGGAGGAAGAGCCGGTTTCGAGTTGGAAGGAGAACGGAGATTTTCATCCTGATCCTTTTGAAGATAAAAGATAATCACTTGACCATGCGGTCCATCGCCAAGTGGCGATCAACATCTTGTTCCGGGAGGTTCGTATTTTACGACCAGAGTGGATGTTTGAGTCTATGAGCTCGACTGTGCGCCCTGCTTCGATCATGAGACTCGCCAGCAGGTGCGGTTCGATGGGGAATCGCCCCGGGTCGTTAGGTGGATCGCCTTTCCATCACGGTCGACGATCGAAGGATTCACCAGTGCCACGTGTTGTTTCATTATGATGCCCCTTGGCGGTTTTTGTCTCGGATAGTACTGCCGGGAGAGATCACGGGGTTTCTCAAGACGATCGTGTACGAGCTACTCCACCGGATCCGCCGCTCGATGGGACTCAGCGCGATCGAAAGCGCGGAACCGAACAGCCGAGATGCCAGCTTTAACGCTGGCATGGGGGAAAGGTTGGCAAGCGATTCTCGCCAACCGAATTCATTCCAGTAGAGGGTCCCCGAGTCTGAACCCGAAAGTTCCACTATCTCGAATCCGGCGCTTTTCCCTATTGACGCAAGCAGCGACGGGGGGAGGAGCGTGATGTGGCGCGGGGCGTCTATGTGGGTCCATCGCCGACCAAAGATTCGGAATTGGAATGAATCGGTACTAGGTGTCGCGATAACAAGAATGCCCCCCGGACGGATGGCCTCCATGGCCGCCCGGACGGTGATCCAGGGAGAGGGGATATGCTCGACAACATGCCAGAGGGTGATGATGTCATAAGGAGTAGAACAACGGAGGGCTGCAACCACATCGGTGCCTTGAATGGTCGGAATGCTTGCGATCTCTGTTAGGAAACGGCAACAATCCTTGTCCATCTCAAAGCCCTCGACGGTATAACCTGCTTGCCGGGCCGCGTAAAGAAATCCGCCGTAGGAAGGCCCGATCTCAAGAAGACGCCCGATGGGAACGAAACGGGAGACCAAGTCGACTTTGTATTTTTCCCCCCGGGCGAGAGTTTCAAGGTCTCCGATGTGCGCCGGCATCCGGTGGTACCCCTTTGGATAAAATACCCCGAGGTTCTCTGGGACGGGGTCGAGGAAGAGAAGGCCACACGACGTGCATCGGAAGTAGGTATATAGGGCGGATGAAGACCGGCGGTTGAAGTCTTCCGTCCGGAAGCAGCGCGGGGACGCTCCGCCGCAATATGGGCAGCTATAATTCATGGTGGACCGCCCGAAGGCTCAGAAACATTCTCGAGTTCATTAGGCCCAAGATGGCCATTCCGATGAAGATCGTTGCCCCGATCCAGACTCCGGATCCGATCCGGCCTATATTCGACGGAATGCATGCCTTAGAAAGGACAACCACGAAGGACACGACGGATAGAGGAACAAGGACATCGTAAATATACCATGATATCATTTCTCGACGTAAGATCCTTCTGTGCATCAGGGGGATTTCTGACAGTAGCAGTGCACCGTTGTAGGCGATCCACACGATAGCAGCACCCTCGGCACCGAACCGGTGAATCAGAAGCAGCAGGGATGGGACGATCAACGGCAGAGCGACCACGTTCTTGTAGAAGGAAAGCTTCGTCCACCCGAATGAGAGTTGTAGCGCGTAGGGAAGTGTCAAAATAGCGTTAATTGTCGTGCCGATCATCAGGAGGCCCAAGATCCTGAACGTGTTCCGAGTAGTGTCCGGGTTGTTCATCCAGACGTCCAGGATCTCTCCCGGGAAGAAGGCCGCAGTGACGCAGATCGGAAGGACGGCAACAGCGAGGAGGCGGCACCCAGCATGGTACAGACGGGCCAGTTCGGTTTCGTTTCCGTAGGCAACGAGCTGTGACAAGCGGGGGAACAAGGCCGAGAAAATGGGTTGTACCAAGGAAGCGAGGGCATTCGCGATGTTGAAGGCCAAGACGTAATATCCGAAGGCCTCTAGCCGCAGTAGGCGGCTCAGGATCACCTTGTCGAGTTGGGTCACTATCGTAGTAATCGCGGAAATTCCGGTCATGCCCGCGGCAAACCGCCAATTTCTGACCAGGATTTCCTTGCGGAAGCGGGGGGGGGCTGCCCGTTTCTCTGCTAAGACGGAGCGAAGGCTCAGAGCGAAAGCCGCGGTCTGGGCGAGAGTCGCCACCGCTTGCCAAGCGAAATATGCCGTGATAGTGGGCGATACAAGCCAGAGTACGAGGACAGCCCCCCCTGATTGGCACGTGGTTGCCGAGGCCTTCAGGACGTTAAGACGGACTTGGCGTTGGAGCCCAAGGAGCGCTCCCGAATAGATGGCCGAAGGCCATTCGACCGCGGCCACCACCCCCATGATCATGATGGCCCGTGTTGCCGTGTCGGGGGCGATTCCTGACACCGTGAGCCAGCGCCTGGCGATCAGCGGGGCGAGGATTGCCATGATTGCACCGATTGCGAGACCGATAGCCCAGTAGACGATCTCGAGCGTCCTGACGATATCGACGCTCTCTTGCCCCGAGTTCGGCTCCGTTGAGAGCCGGGCCAGTTGCCGGCTCAAGGTCGAGGAAAGGCCCATATCGAGGATGGCAAACAGGGCCAGGAGGGAGATGTAAACGCCGATCAAGCCGTACGCCTCGATCCCCATGAAACGGATATAGATGGGAATGAAGATCAGACTGACCAGGCTCGTCCAGAATTTACCGATGAAGTTGGCGACGATGTTAACGCGAATGCTTGGTGCCGGGTCCATGACGCAGCGGCGAACTATGGCCGTTCCGGGCCGGTAGCGATCTTCGCCCGGAGGTATCTCTCCAGGGAGTCCCGCCAGTGGGGGAGGGTGATTCCCAAGGCGCACGCCTTGGTATTGGCGAGAGCCGAGTAGAGCGGGCGGCGCATGGCGCCGGTTAGCCCCTTTCGGTCCACCGGACGGACCACGATGTTCAGCCCGAGGATGCGGTAGATCTCTTTCGTAAAATCGTACCAGGTGCACTCGCCTTCGTTGATGAGATGGTAGACGCCGGGGCGCAGGGACGGGTGGGCGATCAACTGCAATACCGCCCGGCTCAAGTCTCCCGTCCAGGTGGGGGACACCACTTGGTCACAACCCATCTCCAATGGAGTACTTGCCTTTGCATCCCGGATCCGCTTGTCGACGAAATTGCCCCCCTTCGAGTTTGCGCCAGAGATGCCGTACAGGCCGCACGTCCGGATAACGATGGCGTGATCCGGGGCGGCGGAGAGGGCGGCGAACTCTCCAGCGAGCTTGGAGATGCCGTACATCTGAAGGGGGGCAGGCCGGTTGTCCTCGAGGTAGGGGGTGCGCTTCTCCCCCCCGAAGACGTAGTCGGTGCTGAAGGTCACGAAGAGCGCCCCCGCTTCCCGGCAGGCGACGGCGAGATCCCGCACTGCCGCGCAGTTGATCCGGAACGCCTCGCTGTAATCGACCTCACACAAAGGCACGTTGTGGAACGCCGCGGTATTGACGACGGCGTCCGGCCGATGTTCCAAAAGCGCCGTCGCCACCGAGTCAGGCCGCGTGACATCCAGGATTTGCCGGTCCGGCGCGACGATTTCGTGCCCTGTATCGTTTCGGAGGATGTCGCCGCCCAGTTGGCCGGTCTTGCCGATGAGCAGGAGCTTCATCGCTCGGGCGGCTTCGCAAGGAGGGGGTACGCCCGGTCCCGCTCCGAGACGATGGGGTTTGGAAGAGGCCACTCGATCCCCAGTGCGGGGTCGTCCCAACGCACCCCGCGCGCATGCTCCGGGGAGTACGATTCGAACATCTGGTAGAACACCTCGGAACTGTCGAC
>JAJZRM010000281.1 GCA_021802685.1 Deltaproteobacteria bacterium
TCCCGACGGGGGCGTCGTCGATGTGGACGTCCAGGGAACCCCGCCGGACGATGAAGAGCGATTCCCCCTCGTCGTTCTGGCGCACCACCACTTCGCCGGTCGCGAAGACCCGGACCCGGACCCGCTCGGACAACCTGCGGATTTCCTCCTCGCCGAGGGACTGCAGGATTTCCGTCCGCCGCAGAGCGGCGAGGACGGTCCGGTTCTCCTCGGAGAACGGCTCCTGCGGCGTCTTGGCGATGACCTCCCGGTGGGGGAACGGGACGCTGTACCCTTCCCGGGTGATGGCGTACCAGACCTTCTTCAGCACGCTGCCGCGGGTCATCCAGTGGGCCGCGTAGTCGTCGAGGTAGTACTTCATGTCGTATTCGATGCTGCTGTCGAGGAAATCGTTCACGATGACGACCGGCGCGGGCGCCTTCACGATGTGCCTTTCCTGCGAGAGGATCCGGCTCATGATCCCGATGGCTTTTTCGGGCGGCAGGTCGTAGCCGAGCCCCACCTTCAGATGCACCGCCGCCTTTTCACCCTCGTCCCGTCCTCCCAGGGTCCGGACGATGTTCTGCATGATGTAGTTGTTGGGCACCATGATCCTGTGGTTGTCCAGCGTCCTCAGGGTGGTGTACCGGAAACCCACGTTGACGATTTCGCCGGTGAGGTCGTGCTCCGGCAGGGAGATCCATCTGTGCCTCTGCAGGTTCTCGTCGTTCTGGACGTAGAAACCGGAAACGAAATTGGCGAGGGTGGTCTGCATGGCGAACGCCACGACGGCCGTGAGCACGGTGGTCGTCGTCAGGATCGAGGCCAGGTCGATCCGGAAGATGAGCCGCAACGCCGCCATGGCGAAGAAGACGTAGATCAGCGTGGTCGTGAGGTCCCGCTTGTAGGAAGGGACCTGCCGGTCCATCCGGAAGTAGAAGTAGACGTCGACGACGAGGTACGCCAGGAGGTTCGCCGCGCACCACATCGCGACGATTCCCAGCGCGCTTCCGAGGACGTTTCCGTACGGGGGCGCGGCCTTGACCTGCGTGTCCAGGACAAGGAGGACCAGGCCCAGCAGGGAAAGCTTGATGGTCTGCTTGACCTTGGACGGCGACAACCCCTTGTTGAAGAACACGATCAGGCAGTGCACGGCGAGGAAAAACAGGAGGGTGGCGGAAAGGACGGCGATCCTGCCGATCAAGATTTTGCTGAAGTCCACCAGGGAGAATATCCCGCTGAACGGATCGGAGGCCATGCCATTAACGGTATCGCCGGAAACGGCAAAGGTCAATCGCCGGGGGATCTTGCGGCTACTTCTCGGTCATGACCCATACGCCGTCCCACCGTTCCGGCGGACGATCCATCAGCGCCCGGCATTTCCGCGCGTAGGCGGCCGCGGGGGGATCGGTCGCCTCGATCGGTAGGAACGATGCGATTCCCGCGGAAAAATTCCCTTCGTAAAACGCGCGGAGTCCCTCGGCGAAAGCCGCGTGCTCGCCTGCATGGGCAGCGGCGCCTTCCGGGGAGAGCAATTCGAAGACCCGCACCGGTTCCTTCCTGCCCACGACGGCGACCCGGGAGATCTCCCGGGCGGGGAACGTCTCCGGCAACGCCTTCCGCAGGGCTTCCGACGCCAGGATGAACGTGCCGAACTGCTTGTTGATCCCCTCGAGCCGTGAGGACAGGTTGACGGCGTCGCCGAGGACCGTGTAATCGAAGCGGCTGCGGGACCCCATGTTGCCGACGACGGCGAAACCGGTGTTGAGGCCGATCCGCATGTGAAGGTCCTTGCCGGTCTTCTCCCGGAAGACGGGGCGCAGCTCCGAAAGCTTCTCCTGGCAGCGCACCGCGGCGCGGGCGGCCCGCTCGGCGTGGTCCGGTTGATCGAGCGGGGCGTTCCAGAAGGCGACGATGGCGTCGCCGATGTATTTATCGACGGTCCCGCCTTCCTCCTGAAGAATGTCCGTCATCGCCGAGAGGTACTCGTTGAGCAGGGAGGTCAGCGCTTCCGGGTCGAGCCCCTCGGCGATCGAGGTGAACCCCTGGAGGTCGGAGAAGAAGATCGAGAGGGTGCGCCGCTCGCCGCCTAGTTTCAACCGCTCCGGGTGCGCGATGAGCTGCTCGATGACGTCGGGGCTCAGATATTGCCGGAAGGCGCTCTTGATGTATCGTTTCTGCCGCCCTTCCGTGGCGTAGTTCACGGCGAGGGCGCCGAGCAGCGACAGGGATACCGCCGCCTCCGGGAGGACCAGGGGGAGCCAGTATCCCCGCGAGTAGGCGACCAGGGAGAGCAGCACGGGCAAGGGGAGGCAGGCCGCGAAAAGGAGCAGGCTCCTCCATGCGTTCCGTGAAAAGGCGACCGAGACGGCGGCAAGCAGCGCCGTCAGGAACGTCAGGGCGACGGCCGTCTGCGGCGCGGTCTCCGTCATGAAATCCCCTTCCAGCAGGTCGTCGAGCGCCGTCGCGTGGATCTCGGAACCCGGGAACACCCCTCCGACGGGCGCCGGCCGCAGGTCGTAGAGCCCCGGGGCGCTGAACCCGAAGATGACGTGGCGCCCCCGGAACGCTTCCGGGTCCCGGATGACCGGTTCCTCGCCGGCCTGGATCCGCAGCTCGGACTGGATGACCGATGCGGCGCTGTATTGCCGGTACGTCGTTCCGGAGGGGCCGCGGAAGCGCAGGATGGCGTTCCCTTCCTCGTCGATGGGAACCGTCCTCCCGGCGATGGAGATCGATCCCCGCCGGATCTCGATGGGGCTGTCCGGGGATGCGGCCAGGAAGCACGCCAGCGCGAGGGACGGGACCGGTTTCCCGTCGAAGATCCGGAACAGCCGCACCCGCCGGTAGACTCCGTCGGAATCCGGGTTGTGCTGGACATCGGCGAGGGCCGCGGCTTGTCCTGCGATTTCCGGAACGGGGAACAGCCCCCGGGACGCCGTTACGCCCCCGCGTCCCCTTCCCCCCGCCAACCATTCCTCCAGGCCGCGGATCCGCGACGGTTTCGCGGAGACGGTCCCCGGCCAGGAGGTGACGCTGCCCGTCTTCTCGCCGAGGAACAGCGCCCCCACGAATCCCTTGGCTCCGGCGACGGCGCTCCCGAGGGCGGCGTCGTCCGCCACGCCGTACGCGGACGGCTCGGTATAGAGCACGTCGAAGGCGATGCTTTTCGCCCCGGCCCGCTGCAGATGCCCGATGACGGCGCCGTAGACTTCCCTGGGCCACGGCCACGACAGGCCGTTCTCCTTCTGGGCCCAGTCGAGGCTTTGCTGGTCGAGGAGGACGAGCCGGACCCGGTCGGTCGAGGGGGAGGGCCGGGACATGCGGCTGACGCGCCAGTCCCATGTGCGGAGCTCCCACCGCTCCAGCCCGCCGGCCGCCCACAGGAGCGACGCCAGGACGGTGGAGGCGACGGCCACCGCCGCTCCTTCAAGGAACTTTTTCCCGAAAGGGGGGAGATTCACTCTATTCAGATGTTCCCCAGGTTCCTGCGGAACCTCGCTTGACGGGCGGGCGATTCGGAAGACGCCCGGCCCCGGGCGGCCAAGGCCTCGATATCCTCGATCCGGCTCCGGGGGGAAGGATGCGTCTTGGCGAAATCGAGGCCGCCGGGCTTAAGGCGTTTCTCCATCTCGCGGAGCATCTCGACCAGGGCGTTCGGGTTGTAGCCGACGCGGGAAAGCGTCCGGACCGCGGAGGCGTCGGCCGCCTGTTCGAAGCCGCGGGAATACCCGTTGTTGATCAAGGTGGAGGTGATGTCGTTGATCGAGCCCTCGAATGTCCGGGTCAGGTCGGCGAGCTCCTTCTTGCCGAACGTCTTGGCGCTTTCGGCCGCCAGGATCGTCAACGCCTGCGTCTGCCGGCTTTTTTCGATCGACTGGATCCCGTGCCGGAGCTGGACGTGCGCGATCTCGTGCGCCAGAACGGCGGCGACCGCATCCTCGGTCTTGCATAAGCGCAACATGCCGCGGGAAACGAAGATCAGCCCGCCGGGCGCCGCGAAGGCGTTGATCTCGTCCGAGTCGAGGATCAGGAAATGGTAGCCCCCGAACGTCTCCGGCCGGTCGGACGCCTGCGCCAGGGTCTGGCCGAGGAGGTTCAGGTAACCGTTGGCCTGGGTGTCCGCAAACGGCTTGTACCGGTTGACGATGACGGCCCCGACGGACCGGCCGACGTAATATTCCTGTTCCGGGGTGAAATCCTCGAACGATTTCGCGATCGCGGACGTGCTCCGGGTGATCGATTTCGCCTGCTCGCCGGTCACGACCCCGGCCGACTTGGCCACGGACGTGCCGACCTGCGCCACCTGTTCCATGGCCGCGCATCCCGGCCAGACGGCCAGGACGGCGAGGAGGAGCGCTAGTGCACCGTCTCGCAAATATCTTGGCATTCGAGCGCCGCTGCATCCGCTCCAGCTTCGTTGCGCAAGTTCGC
>JAJZRM010000282.1 GCA_021802685.1 Deltaproteobacteria bacterium
CCGATCTCCTCCGGATCGCCCTGTCGCTGGACAGCCGGTTCGCCGAAGCCCGGAACAACCTGGAGGCGTTGGAAGACCGTTCCGCGGAGCCGGGACTCAAGGTCCCGGACGGACGGATTCCTGCGGAACCCGGGAGGGGGCCGGGGCCTGGATCCTCCCGAGCATCCGGATGAAGGTCGCCAGCAGATCCCCGTCGTAGTTTTCCTCTTCCCCCCTCATCCACGAGAGCGCATTGAACGGGGTCCCCGCACGGCTGTAAGGGCGATGGGTCGTCATCGCGTCGTAGCAGTCGGCGATGGCGCAGATCCGTCCGAACGTCGTGATGTCGGAGCCGGAAAGCCGGTTCGGGTACCCCCCGCCGGAGAGCCGCTCATGGTGCTGGAGGACGACCTGGTGGGAATTCTCGGCGATCGAATCGTGCGTCCGGAGGATCCTGGCCCCTTCCAGGACGTGCCTCTTGATGATCTCGAACTCCCTGTCGGTGAGCTTGCCGGGCTTGTTCAGGATCTCCGCGGGAAGGCTGCTCTTTCCGACGTCGTGGAGGAGCGCTCCGACCCCGAGAGTCTCCACTTCGGCCCGGGGGAGCCCGCAGGCGATCCCGATCCCGGTGGAAAGGACGGCCACGTTCACCGAGTGGGTGTACGTGTACTGGTCGTAAGCGCTCAGGGAGATGAGGTCGTTGAGGACGTTCCGGTTGCTCAAGATGGATTCGGTCAGGTCGGAGACGACCTTCATGCCCTTCCGGATGTTCTCGCCGCTCCGGGGATCCTCCAGGAGGTCCTTGACGATCGTCTTCGACTTCTCCTTGATGACGACGGCCCGGATCTTCTCCTTTTCCTCCGGCGTACCGGTTCCCGCCGCACCGTCGAGCAGGCCGTCCAGGTACCTCTTGTAGAGCGGGATGTCCTCGTTCCGGATGACGAGGTCCCCCTCGAGGGCGGATACCCCGTCCGGCACGATCCCCGTGGCGCCTTCCATCACTTCCACCACGGGGATCAGCCGCAGGTCGCGGAGCCGGTAGATCCCGAACCCGACGCGTGCGCCGCGGGTCAGGAAGGTCCGGTCGACCTGGTAATACTGCGCCTTGTGCCCGTGGTACTCCCGGACCGTCGCGGGGTCTTCGGGATCCGCGGGAGCCTCCTCGGACGTCCTTCGGAGGTAGGTTTCCAGTTCCAGGGTGTCCCGGGCGTCGACGTACACCTCTTTCACGCCCCGGCGAAGGAGGTCCCTCCGGTCCTCGGGGCCGAATTCCTTCCCCGGGGAGTACGCCTTGGTGAAGACGTTCCCCTCGTTGATGAAGACGTCGAACGGCAGGCGGGTCCCGACGGCCAGCCCCGCGGCCGGGAACGCCTTCCGCGCACCGTAGACGAACACCTTGTACGCCATGCCGTTCCGGTCCTTCCCCCGCCTCCGGCGAGGCGATTCCTACGGCGGCGGCGGCGCCGCCCCCTTGTTCAACGAGTACAGAAACGCCAGGATCTCGGCGACCGCCTGGTACAGGCCGGGCGGGATCTCCTGGTACAGGTCGAGCGACGCGAGCATCCCGACCAGCTCCCGGTCCTGCCGGATGGGTATGCCGTTGCGCCGGGCGATCTCGAGGATCCGGTCGGCGACCGCCCCGCTCCCCTTCGCCACGAGCCGGGGAGCGCCGTCCTGCCCCGGCGCATACCGCAGTGCCGCCGCATGGCGGCGCTTCCCTTCCACTTCTACACCTCCAGGTCTACGCCGTCCGCGGAAGGGACGCCGAACGACACGCTCTTCTTCCGCTGGATGGAAACCGCCGAAAGCGAAAGCCCCGCTTCCCGGAACCGCTTCCCGACCTCCTCGGAGCGGGAAGCCACCAGGGAACGCGTCTCCTCCGCCTCCGGGGAGAAGGAAACGTAGAAGGCGCCGTCGTACATCGTGACGGATACCCCCATCTTTCCCAGCGGCAGCAGGTCGAGGTGGAGCTCGCAGGTGTACGACTCGCCCCTCCCCCGGGCCTTCTTCCGGAAAAGGATCTCCCCGTCCGCCAGTTCGTCCCATTCGAGAGACAACGGAGCGAAGAGGAACCCGTGGACGGAGGAGGACACCTGGTATGTTTCGATCGTGGACAGCATTCCGTCGGCCTTCACGGCCGCTTCGCCGGGGCTCGCTCCCGCCGCCTTCACCGCGGCGGCGACGCCCGGCCTCCGAAGCGCCTCGCCCACGCGCAGGAGCGCCTCCTTCCGGTCGCCATCCGGAGCCGCTCCCGCCGCTTTCAGTTTCGTCTCGAGAAGTACGCCGGACCCCTCGACCGCGGTCTTCAATACCTTGCCGTCCAGCGATTCCACGGACGGCGACCGCTCGAGAGATGAAAACCCCGGGACGGCCTCCTTCACGGCGTCCGGAAAGGAACGGAACATCTGTTCCATCCGCCGCGCGTCGGAGGCGGGGATCCGGGCGGCCGTCCGCTCGGGCGGCAGCCCGCGGTACGGCACGGTCAGGCCGGGAGCCCCGCCCTTCCCCACGCCTTCTTCCCGGATCACCCCGAGGAACCGGAGCGATACCTCCCGCTCCCCGCCGGTCACCTTGAGCAGTACGCTCTCCCCCGCATCGAGCGGAACGTGCGACCGCGCGGAAACGACGCCGCTTTTCCCCGATTCGAGGGTGATGCGGATCGAGACGGTCCCGTCGGCGAGGACGGACAGGACGTCGGCCTGGACGACGTCTCCCACCTTCACGCGGAATCCGTCTCCCGAGGACGAGAGGAAGGTCAGCGCGTTTTCGAGCCGCGCAACGCCTTCGATCTTCATTGGGGAGCCGGGTGCCGCCGGGGGGACGGGGAAGGAAAACACGAGGGCCTCAGGCCCTGTCGAGGACGGCTTGCACCCCCAGCATCCGGCTGGAATTGATCGCCAGGGGCCCGTTCAGGTTGGCGATGACCTTTTCGCCCTCCACCCGCAGCATGAGGAGGACCGCCAGGTCGTTCTCGTGCTCGATCCGCAGGAACCGCACGACGTCGTCTCCCAGGGTGATCGTCCCTTCGCCGGCGATCGCCTTCGGATCCGTGACGATGAAGGCGACGTCCGGGTCATCGACCGCCTGGAGCCATTTCAGGGGGGTGTCCTTGTAGTCGATCAGGACATACCGGTTCAGGCGCGGAAAGCCCAGCAGCCCCGCGGGGAACCGGATGATCCGGTCCTCGCTCACTTCGAGCGGGCCGAACCGGGTTGTGTCTATCGCCACCATTTCAGCGGACCTTCTCCTTGATCCTCGTAAAATCGTCGGCCGAGAGGCCGGACGACACGATGTTTTCCGCCTTGATCTTCTCGTAGATCTCGCCCCGGTAGATCCGAACCTCGGAGGGGGCGCTGATGCCGATCTGCACCTGGTTCCCCCGGATCCCGAGCACCGTCACGGTGATGTCGTCGCCGATCCGGAACGCCTCTTCCGACCTCCTTGTCAGAACCAGCATCCTGCCTCCCATCCCTGTTCTTTCAGCGGCGATCCCGGTGCCGCCGGAAACGGTCCTTGGTGTCGTTCCCTCCCTTTCCCCGTCAGTATACAGACAATCCCGGTTACTTGAGGAAATCGAAAAGCGACTGCGAGAGGATCTTCGCGGTCGCCGCCTGGAGCGCCTGGAGCGCCGTGTCGGCCTTGGCGAGATCGCTCGCGGCCGATACGAGGTCCGCGTCCTCCACGGTGGAGAGGGAGCTCTGCGTCGAGAGGGTTTCGTTCTCCAGCCGCGATCCCTGGTCGTCGAGGCGGTTGAGCCGCGCGCCCAGGTCGGCCCGCACGGTGTTCACCTGCCCCGCCATGTCATCGAGCGGCTTGATCAGGGCGGAGATCCGGGAGGCCTCGTTGTCGGCCATCGCCTGTTGCAGGAGGTCCGTCATCTGCATCGCGTTGTCGAAGGAGAACGAGTCGAGGACCGTCGTGTCGTCTGCCGCCCGGATCTCGACGGTGACGGTCGTCCCGCCGCCGGGGATGTAGTGGGCGAACCGCCCGACGTCGATCTCCACGACCTCTTCCGACGCGGGCGCGTACCCGAACGCGGCCTGTCCCGCGACGTTCTGCGGGATCAGCACGTCCTTGCCGGCCGCCACGTTGACCGTCCCGGCGTCCCCCTGGTAGGCATACGACGAGTCGAACGCCGGGGTGTCCGTATTGAAGCCCGAGAAGATGTAACGGCTCCCGAGCCGGCTGTTGGCGAGCGACAGGAGCTGGTCCCGAAGCTGCCCGGTCTCCGCGGCGAGGGCGGCCCTGGATGCCGCGTCCTGGGCCCCGTTGGCGCCTTCGACCGCGAGCTCCTTCAAACGAACGAGGGCGCTGGAAACCGAGGCCAGGGCGTTTTCCGTGATGCCGATGGCGCTCGAGGCTCCTTCGATGTTTTTCCGGTACTGCTCCCCCGCGGCGAGGGAGACCTTGTAGTCCATCGC
>JAJZRM010000283.1 GCA_021802685.1 Deltaproteobacteria bacterium
AGGTTGCGATGATGCTGGCCGGCGTGCCTGACCGGGAGCAGAAGGAACGCGCCGTGTCGCTCCTGGGGTCTCTGGGTCTTGCGGAGAAAGCGGAAGCGAGGCCCAACCAACTCTCCGGCGGGCAGCGCCAGCGGGTCGCCGTGGCCCGGGCGCTGGCCAACGATCCGTCCATCATCATGATGGACGAGCCCACGGGAAATCTGGACAGCAAGTCAGAGGCAGAGATCCTGGACCTGATCGGTACGCTGCACGGGAACGGCAAGACGATCCTTGTCGTGACCCATTCCGATACCGTGTCGGCCCGCGCCGAACGGATCATCCGCATTCACGACGGAAGAATCGTTCCGATGTCGGGGTGATGCCTTGGCTGCGGCCGGGAGGGAGGACATGAAAGATTTTCGGAGAAGTTTTGCGATTCTGGTAACGGCGGTCATCCTGCTGGCCGTTATCGGCATAGCATGGGAGGTCCTGTTCGCAGGACGCCATCAATTTTCTTGCACGCCGAATATGGGGGTGACGCCAATGATGCCGTGGATGTTCTGGGGCGGAGGCATGTGGATATTTCCCATCATCGGTCTGATCGTCTTCCTGTTCGTGATCTACTTTGTATTCACCCGGATTTTTCCCGGCGGAGGGGCGGCCAGCGGCAGAAGCGGTGGGGAACAATCTGCGTTGGAAATTCTCAAGATCCGGTATGCCAAGGGGGAGATCAGCCGGGAGGAGTTCGAGCGGATGAAGAAGGAGATCGCGGATGACGTTGGAAGTGGTCGATGAGGGGGACGAATTCCGGAGGAGAGAAACGATGACAAATCCGGGTGAGTCGGGAACAGCCCAGAAGAGGCATTGGGAGAAGACCTACTCCGATAACACCTCGTTCTTCGGTGAGGGACCGAGCGCATTTTCGAAGGTTGCCCTGGACCGGTTCCGCAATGAAGGGGTTCGAACCGTCCTGGAGCTGGGATGCGGTCAAGGGCGGGATACCCTTCTTTTCGCCCGGGAAGGGTTCGAGGTGACGGCGCTCGACTATTCCGAGGAGGGACTCAAGGGCCTCGCGACCCGGGCCGAGGAGGTCGGTGTATCCGCGCATGTCGAGACACGTTCGTTTGATGTTCGGCAAATGCTCCCCTTCCCCGACGGTTCTTTCGACGCGTGCTATTCCCACATGCTCCTCTGTATGGAGCTATCTTCGGATGAACTGACGGCACTCGTCGACGAAATCCACCGTATTCTCCGACTGGGCGGATTAGCGCTCTATTCCGTGCGCAACACGTTCGACCCGAATTACCGCACCGGCATCCACAAGTCCGAGGCGATGTACGAGATCGGGGGCTTTGTCGTTCATTTCTTCAGCGATGAGAAGGTTCGAAGCCTATCCGACGGCTACGAGATCCTCGACATCCGCCGGATGCGGGAAGGAAGCCTCCCCAGGGAACTCTTTGCGGTGACCTTGAGGAAAACGGCGAACCTTCGTTCCGGCGATACGCCTCGCGGGGCTGCCGAGGAAACCCGGAAAGGCGAACGGGCGACAGTCGGGTCCGAAAACCTTACGCCGAAAAACCCGGGGAAGACCTGAGGGACCTGAACGGATGCTTCGTGGGAGCATCGAATCGAGGCGCGGCGCCCGCAAGCCGGGGAAACTTCGGGGGAGAAGTAAGGCGCGCGGTATGGACGTGGAAGAGGCCGCAGGCGTCTTTCGCGTCCTCTCCGACCCCACACGGATCCGGATCCTGACTCTTCTCACGGACGGCGGTGATCGGTCGGTCGGCGAGTTCTCCAGGAAACTCAGACTAGGGTTCGCCACGGTCTCCAACCAACTCCGCAAGATGGCGGACCGAGGGATCGTCGTAAGAACACCGCGGGGAAATTTCGCGTTCTACCGGATCGCCGACCCGAGGATCCTGGAACTTCTCCAATGGGCATTCCGCGTCCGAGGACGGAGAGACGGGAGACTCCGGACAGGCCTATGAATCGGCAGTGCGGTATGGCTTCTCCAACTCAACGTTGTAATTTCGAGATGCCCAGGGGTACAATTCTCCTCATGTCGTGCCGATCGACGATCCGGAAAACGGTCCTTCTCACCCTGTTGATGCTCCAGATGTTCGCCGTGGTCGCCGACGGACTTGCCTGCGGGACTCTTTGCCCCACGGAGCGGTTTCCCCGGAGCGCTTCAACCCTTACCGGCATAACATCGTCGGTGAGCGGTTCCTCGGTAAGAGCGCTTATCCCGATGTCTCCCGATCGCAAGAATACGGTTCCCAATAGTTGCGGCCTGTGTGTCTGTTGTCTCGGGTCGTTCGTCGGGCCGAGGCCCGTCTGCATCGCCCCGGGAACGCAAGTCCGGCAACTCGCCATGCTCGAAATCTGCACTCGGCACCAAGGTCCTTCTCTCTCCCTGCTCAAGCCTCCCCAGAACTGATCTCTTCCCGCGCTGTGGCCGTGCCTCCGTGCCCTCAAGCGGCGGCCGGCAGGCAAATGCATTCCAACGGCCATGTTCCTGCTTCTTGTGCGGAAGGGATTTCATGGGATTTGTAATAAGAATACTCTCCGAGCCCCGAGCTGTAACAACGACGGCGCTGCGGTGCCAGACCAAAGCGTTTGGGCTGAGTGTCCTGAACTTCATGGCGTCATCACGCTTCGCGATCCTGCTCATGATCGTCCTGGCCGTCGCCATCCTCGGTGCGACCATCGGTCACGTCCTCCAGGCGGAGAAAAGCGCACAGGTGCATTTCAACGGCGCCTCGCAGGCCTTGGAGGCCCTCCGGACAGCCGGGACGGGTAATTTGTGGTTGTTCATCCCGCTGCTATCCCTCCTGACGTTGAGTCTCGTATGCTGTACCGCCCGTCGCCTGCCAAAGATGCTGCGCGTAGTTCGTCACCCGATGTCCCGCCTCGATGAACCTCGCGAGGGAACGCTGACATTCTCCCGACGGTGGAAAACCTGCGGGACCGCGGCGCAATGGACGGAGGCCTTCCGATCGACCTTGGAGGCCACGTTCGCCACCCCGAAAGTGAAGGAGGAGCACGGTTCCGTTCTACTCTGCGCCGAAAGGGGCCTTCTTTCCCGGTTCGGGCCCGATATGGCGCACGTGGGCATCCTCCTCGTCCTCGTCGGAACAGCCACCGGAAGCGTATTCGGTTTCAAGTCGCAACTAACGATCCCCGAAGGGAAGGAAGCCTCAACGCTTCCGGCCCGTGGGGAAGAACGCCCGGTGGCCCTGCCCTTCTTAGTCCGGAACAACGGGGTTCGGCTTGAAACCTCCGCAGACGGCCACCTCAAGGGATATTCCACGGATTTAAGCGTCATCGAGAACGGACTGGAGGTTAAACGCAAGACGATCAAGGTCAACGACCCTCTAGTCTACAAGGGCATCGGTTTCCACCAGTCGCGCTACGGCAAGGCCGGTCCTCCTCAGGCTCAGATCGTCGTCAAGAAGAAGATGGGCAGGATCGTGGAACTGCTGACCCTCGCTCCCGGCGACCGGCAGGTGGTCCCTGGATACGGAACGGTCACGGCGGTCGATCATCGTCCCGACCTCAACGGTTCCGGCCCGGCCCTCGAAGTTGTTCTGGAAAAGCCCGGAAAACCGGCGGAACGGTTCTGGCTGCTGCAGAAGTCGCCCACCTCGGACTGGCAGCGGCGGGACGACCATTACCTCATCTACACGGACAACAAGGAGAACCTCTATGCCGGTCTCCAAGTCGTCCGCGACCCGGGGGCGAACGTCGTTTGGATCGGGTGCGCGCTCCTGATGACTGGAATATTGCTGGCCTTTTTCACGTCCCATCGGCGAATCCAGGTCCGGATCAGCTCCCTCCCCGACGAAAGGGTCGAGGTCCACGCAACGGGACTCGCGACCCGGAACACGGCGGCCTTCGAGAGAAAGTTCGACTCCGTTCTATCCGGCTGCGGGGGATGGGAATCGGGGGCCGGGCGATGAAGTATCTCAAACGCAGGATCTTTCAGACCCTCGGCACGATCCTCCCGAACTCCTACATCCAGGGATTCACCTCCGGATCTCTCGCACTTTACCAAGGCGCGCTCAAGACCGGCTGCGCGCCGATCCTGAACTGCTACGCCTGCCCGTCGGCCCTTTTTTCCTGTCCGATTGGAACCATCCAGCACTTCATGGTGACGGGGAGTTTCCCGACCTATGCCGTGGGCACGCTCGGCATCGTCGGGTCCGCTGTCGGACGCATGACGTGCGGGACCCTGTGCCCCTTCGGGTTTCTCCAGGATCTCCTTTACAAATTCCGGTCATGGAAAACGTCCATGCCCGGGTTCCTCCGGTACTTCCGGTACGCGGTGCTGGCCGGGCTGGTCTTCATCATTCCGTATTTCACCCAACAGAATTGGTTCTCCAAGCTCTGCCCCATGGGCACCCTGATCGGGGGGC
>JAJZRM010000284.1 GCA_021802685.1 Deltaproteobacteria bacterium
CACCGGAGGCGTTCCCATCTATCACCTGATCTTCGCGACGGACTCCGAGCCCGGCCATAACATCATGACCCACCTCTACGACCAGGCGGCCGCCGAATTCCCGGCGATGGCCCAAGCGGCGCGCTCACTGCGGGTGCGCCGCAGACGGGAGGCGCATGGCCAGTACGACCTGTTCTCCACCCTTGATCCCGAAGACCCCGACGCTCTGGGGGGCGACCCCCTCCCTCCGGTCGTCGATGTTCCGGAAGTACGGCTTGTTCGATCAGAAGCTGGGGAACACCGACGGGAAGCTCTACGGCGGGGAGGAGACGCGGTTCCTCCAGAAGATGCTCGACCACGGGGAGACGGTGCTGTTCGACCCGGCCGTTGTCGTTCACCACTGCATCCCGGCAGGGAGGCTCCGGAAGGCGTATTTCCGGAAATGGATGTGGGACAAAGGTGAGCTGGGAGCGATCGAGATGGGGGAGTACCGCCGCCGGAACCTCTTCGGAGTCCCGCTGCACGTCATCCGCCGGCTGATCGCGGATTCCGGGAAGTACCTTTCGTCCATCGTCGCCTCCCCGGATCAGTCGTTCCGCCGCCAGTTGACCGTGTGTTACCACGCCGGCACCATCGCGGGACGATGGAAGCACGGGCGTCCGGAACGGTGAGCCGGACCGTCCGACACCTCGCCTTCGGGGCCGCACCGGGCTCCGCGAGCCGGGAAGTCGACCGGTATCTCGAGACGGCGGCGTCATCCACGCTGTACCACCGTCCGGCGTGGGTTTCCGTCGTCGAAGAGAGCTTCGGCCACAAGACGTTTTACCTCGCCTGCGGCGATGGAGACGGAGCCGTCCGGGGGGTACTGCCCCTCGTGCACATGAAAAGCCGGATCTTCGGGAATTTCCTCGTGTCGATGCCGTTTTTCAACTACGGGGGCGTTTGCGCCGAAGACGAGGACGGCCGCTCCCGGCTGGTCGAAGAGGCGGTCCGGATCGCCAGGGACGCCGGAGCGAGCCACATCGAATTCCGGCAGGAGGCGCCGCTTCCCAACGGTTTTCCGGCGAAGACGACCAAGGTCTCCATGCGCCTGCCGCTCCCGGCGTCCGCGGAAGAGCTCATGCGTTCCTTCCCGTCCAAGCTCCGCAGCCAGATCCGGAGGCCGGGGAAAGAAGGGATGACCGCTCGGGTCGGCGGGGTCGAGGATCTGGATGCGTTCTACGAGGTGTTCGCGGTCAACATGCGCAGGCTGGGGACGCCGGTCCTCCCCCGGCGGTTTTTCGCGGCGATCTTCCGGCATTTCCCGGACGAGACGCGGATCTGCTCGGTCTACCGGGGCGGTGTTCCGGTCGCGTCCGGGTTCCTCATCGGATTCAAGGAGCGGCTCGAGATTCCGTGGGCGTCGTCCCTTTCGGAGTACAACCGGTACAGCCCCAACATGCTCCTGTACTGGACCTGCCTGGAGTTCGCGTGCGACCGGGGGTACCGGGTCTACGATTTCGGACGGTCGACGGCGGGCGAGATGACGTATCGGTTCAAGGAGCAATGGGGCGCGGAGCCGCTGCAGCTCCATTGGCACTACTGGCTCGACGAGGGCCGGAGCATGCCGGACCTGTCCCCGGGAAATCCCAAGTACCGGCTGGCGATCGCGGTGTGGAAACGGCTGCCGCTGGCCGCGACGAAGATCCTGGGGCCCCGCGTCGTCCGGAATATCCCGTGAAGGTCCGCCGGACGATCCCGCCCGCCGCCGCGCCGGTGTCCTTCGGCGACATCGCGCGCGGACTGGCCGGCCTGCTCGGCCGGGGCGCCGCCGCCCGGCTCGAACGCGAGCTCCGGGAGGAGTTCGGGGCGGAGCACGTCTTCCTCGTGTCGTCCGGAAGGGCCTCGCTGGCGCTCATCCTTTCCGGCCTGCACTCCCTGAGCGGGAGGAGAAAGGTCGTCGTGCCGGCGTATACCTGCTATTCGGTCCCGTCCGCGGTCGTCCGGGCGGGGCTGGAGGTCGTCCCCTGCGACGTCGATCCCGACACGCTCGACTTCGATCCGGGGCGCCTGGAACGTCTCCTCGGCCCCGACACGTTGTGCGTGGTTCCGACCCATCTTTTCGGGGTTCCGGCCGACGTCTCGCGGGTGCGGGCGGCGGCCGCGGGGAAGGGGATCTACGTCGTCGAGGACGCCGCGCAGAGCATGGGCGTCCGGATGGGGGGGAAGCCGTCGGGAACGCTCGGGGACGTCGGTTTCTTCAGCCTCGGGCGCGGCAAGAACGTCACCTGCGGCTCGGGGGGGATCATCCTGACGTCGGACGACGCGATTGCCCGGAGCATCGCCGCCCGTTGGGCCGGCCTGGAACGGGAGCCGGCCGTCCGGCTCCTGAAGGACATCGCGGAGGTCGCGCTCATGGCCGTCTTCCTCGACCCGCGCC
Source organism: Deltaproteobacteria bacterium (assembly GCA_021802685.1). Classification (GTDB taxonomy): domain Bacteria; phylum Desulfobacterota; class Deferrimicrobia; order Deferrimicrobiales; family Deferrimicrobiaceae; genus UBA2219. The sequence continues at coordinate 2,399 of JAJZRM010000284.1, forward strand.
TGTACTGGTTTCCCAGCGGGCTCCCGTTCCTGGGTCTCGGGGAGACCCGCTACGCCCCGGATTTCCCGATCCGGCGGATGAGCGGATTCCGGGCGGGATTGATGCGTTCCTGGCGCTCCCGGCTCGAGCGGTCGAACCGGCGCCGGGCGGAGGCGGCCGCGCGCTACGCGGCCGAGCTCGGGCTGCGGAACGGAAGGGCGGTGCACTCCGGCGGCGGCCCGTTGCTGCGGTTCCCCGTCTGCGGAGAGGGTCCGGCGTTCAAGGAGCGGGTCTGCCTCCGTTATGCGCACCTGGGGATCAGCCCGATGTATCCGGGGCCGATCGACCGGATCGGCGGGCTTCCCACGGCGCCGGGGGAGGGCCCGTTTCCGGGCGCGGAGGCGGTCGCGGCCTCCCTGGTCACGCTGCCCACCCACGAGCTTTTGACGGAGAACGACATCTCGAACGTCTGCGCGGCGTTGCGGGCGGAAGGCATGGCGCCCGGCGCCCCGCCGCCGGCCCGCGCAGCCGAATCCGCCGGCGGGGGAGAGAGGAACGGATGCCGAACCGGGTCGTGATTTTCGGGAGCGGGGACGTCGCGGAGATGAATCACTTCTTCTTCGCGAACGACTCGACGTACGAGGTCGTCGCCTTCACCGTGGACCAGGCGTACCTCAAGGAAGAGACGGTGTGCGGGCTGCCGGTCGTACCGTTCGAGCGGGTCGAGGCGATCTATCCGCCGGCGGAGCACGAGATGGCGCTGTTTCTCGGCTACCGGGACCTCAACCGGTTCCGGGCCGGCAAATATTTCCAGGCGAAGGAGAAGGGGTACTCGCTGGCGAGCTACGTCTGCTCCCGGGCGATCCGGTGGCCCGACCTGGCGATCGGGGAGAACTCGATGATCTCGGAGGGGGCCATCGTCCAGCCGCACGCCCGGATCGGCAACGACGTGATGGTCTCCTCGGGCGCCCTCGTGGGGCACAACGCCGTGGTGGGGGACCACTGCTTCATCGGTGCGCGGACGGTCCTGCTGGGGAACGTGACCGTGGAGCCGTACTGCGTGTTGGGGGCGAACTGCACGGTCAAAGACGGCGTCACCGTCCGGAGGGAGTGCATCGTCGGCGCCGGCTCCTACGTGTCGGAGGACACGCAGGAAAAAGGCGTCTACATCACGCCACCGGCGAAGCGGATGCCGATGAGCAGCGACGAATTCAAGCGGCTGCTGGTCTGGTCGGAAGACGTACGGCGAAGGAAGACGGACCGTTCCTGAAAAAATTTCTCATAGGAGAGCGGGAGGGGAGATGAGCGACGAAACCTCCGGACGGTCGGACGCCGACCGCTCCGCGCGAAGCGCTCCGATGCCGTCGGTCGAGCGGGTGGACCCCGGCGAGATCGGCACGGTGGCGCGGGTACTGGCCCACGGGTACACGGAAGACCCGATCCACCACTGGGCCATGCCCAGGGCCGAGACGCGGCTGCAGGACGCCACGACGTTTTTCACCTTCTACCTCCGAAGGATGCGGACGCAGAGCTGGGACGTCTTCGCGACCACGGACCGCTCGGCGGTCGTCGTCACGTCGCTGGTGCGCAAGGGGCGGGGCGCGTACCCGGGCGAGGTGCGTCGGCTGCCGCCGATGTTGCGGAGCCTGTCCCGGGTCAACGACTACTTCCAGTGGATCGAGACGTTCCGGCCGGACATCGACCACCGCCACTCCGAGTTCCTTGGAGCCCTGCCGACTGCGCGTCGGGGGACCGGCTTCCTCCTGCTGTCCTCGGTGCTGAAGATGTTCGATCGCGAAGGGCTTCCCGTCTGGACGTGGTCGTCCAATCCGCTCAACCTGCCGTTCTACCGGAGACTCGGTTTCGAGATCCGCAAGGAGCTTCGCCGGGACGATCAGACGCCGCCCGTGACGATCATATGGCGCCCGGTGATGCCCGTGGCCGATGGAGGGGAACGTCGATGAACGGCCTTCGCGTCCATCACTACGGGCTGGCAACCGACAATCTCGAGCAGAGC
>JAJZRM010000285.1 GCA_021802685.1 Deltaproteobacteria bacterium
AGCGAGACCCGGCGCGTGCATCCGCTGGCCGCCCGGGGGGCGAAGGAGGCGATCCGGAAGGAGCGGGTGATCCTCTCCCCCCTGCGGGAGATGTCCGACGCGGTGATCGACACCTCCCAGCTCACCGTCCACCAGCTGCGGGACACCCTGGTGCGCAGGTTCCATCGCAAAGGATCCGGGAGGCTCCAGGTGAGCGTCCTCTCCTTCGGATACCGGTACGGCCTTCCGGTGGAGGCCGACATGGTGGTTGACGTGAGGTTCCTTCCGAATCCCAACTTCGTCGCTTCCCTGAAGGGGCATACGGGCCTCGACCGGAAGGTCCGCGAATTCGTCCTCGACGCCCCTTCCACGCGGTCGTTCCTGCGGCGCCTGTCGGGGATGTTGCATTTCCTGCTTCCCCTCTATAGAAAAGAGGGCAAGGCATACTTTACTCTGGGCGTAGGATGTACGGGCGGCAGGCACCGGTCCGTCGCGGTGGCCGTGGCGCTCGGCCGGATCCTGGGGAAGGAGGACGGGACGGTCGTCGTGGTCCATCGCGACCTGTCCCGGTCGTCCCTGCCCGCCAAGGGGGCGCGATGATCGGAGCCGTCGTCATTTCCCACGGGACCCTCGCAACGGGCCTGGTGCAGGCCGCCGAGATCATCGTCGGCAGGATGGAGGGGGTCGTGGCCGTGGACATATCGCCTTCCATGGGCGTCGACGAGATCCACGCCGCGGTGGAGGGAGCGCTGCGGACGGCGGACACGGGCAGCGGCGTCCTGCTCATGACCGACATGTTCGGCGGGACCCCGTCCAATATCGGCATATCGTTCCTGGGGACGCACCGGGTGGAGGTCGTCACCGGCGTGAACCTGCCGATGATGGTCAAATTCCCCTCCGCCCGGGAGACGATGCCCCTGCCGGAGCTCGCCCACCACCTCCAGGAGTGCGGCCAGCGCAACATCACGATCCCCGGGGACATGCTGAAGAAGAAGCCCGAAAAGAAGTAGGAGACGACCGCAGGATGCCCCTGGTGCTGGCCCGCATCGACTGCCGCCTGATCCACGGGCAGGTGGTGGAGACGTGGGTTCCCCATACGAAGGCCGACTCGCTGGTCGTGGCCAACGACGACCTCGCGGGGAACGCCCTGCTCCAGTCCGTGATGGAGATGGCCGTCCCCATCGGGATCCGGGTGCGGTTCTGCCGCATCGACGAGGCGGGGACGATGCTCGCGGAGGCGGACCGGAGAGGGGAGCGGTCGATCCTGCTGGTCTCGAACGCGACCGACGCCGTGACGCTGCGGAAAGCGGGCGCCGGATTCGACCTGCTGAACATCGGCAATCTCCATTTCGCCGAGGGAAAGGTGGAGATCTCCCCGTCCGTGTTTTTCGCCCCCGAGGATTTCGAGGCGCTCCGGTGGTTCCGCTCCCACGGGGTGTCGGTCTGCGTGAAGGGCACGCCGTTCGAATCGGGCATGTCGTTCGAGGCGGAGAAGGAGTAGGGATGCTCTGGAGGTTCCTGCTGGCGGGCGTTCTCGGCGGGCTTTGCTACCTCGACCGCACGGCCGCGTGCCAGCTGATGCTTCACCGCCCGCTCGTCGCGGCGACCCTCATGGGGGCGATCTTCGGGAACCTCGCCGCGGGCGCCCAGGTCGGGGCGGTTCTCGAGCTGATCTTCCTCGTCCACCTGCCCGTGGGGGCTTCCATGCCGCCCGACGATACGGGCGCCGCCATCTTCGCGGGGTCCGCTGCCGCGGTCGCCTCCTCCTCCATCGGCCTCGACGGGGGGAGCTTCACCGCGCTGATCCTGCTCTCGGTGCTGTTCGCCGAACTGGGGAAAGCGGCGGACCGGATGGTCCGGAAGCTCAACGGGCGGATCGCGCATCTCACGCGGGAGTCGGTGGACCGGGGTGACCTGCAGGCGGTGGAGCACGGGCTGCTGGCCGGCCTCACGCTGTTCGCGGCCTCCGGAGCGGTCCTCGCCCTGCTCTTCTCCGGGGCCGGGATGGCGGTGTCGAAGTTCCTGCTTCCGCGGTTCGGGCCGGAAAGCCGCGTGGATTTCTCCGCGCTCCAACCGGTGCTGCCGCTGATCGGCGCCGCCTCCGTGTTCGCGTGCGGCCGGACCGAGAGGACCGCCGGCATCTTCTTCCTCACGATGGCGGCCGCGTTCGGCGCCACCGTGTTCTTCCGATGGCTGGTCTGACGATGGGCGGGCTCTCTCCCCAAGTGTGGCGGCGGGTCTGGCGGCGGCAGTTCCTGATCCAGGGATGCTGGAACTATGAAGGCATGCAGAACGTGGGGTTCGCCTACTCCGTCCTTCCCGCGCTGCGCGAGATCTACTCCGGCCGGCCGGAGGAGGCGCTGAAAAGCGTGAAGCGGCACCTGGAGTTCTTCAACACGCACCCCGTGATGGGCGCCGTGATCCTCGGGGCGGGATTGCGGCTCGAGGAGCGCGCCGCGTCCGGGGAGGCCGATCCCCGGGGGATCGGGGCGTTCAAGGTGGGACTGATGGGGTCCCTGGGCGCGATCGGGGACTCCTTTTTCTGGGGCGCCCTCCGGCCGGTGGCGTCCGTGGCGGGCGCGATCCTCGCGCTGATCCACCCGTTGGTCGGGATCGCGGCCCTGCTGCTCCTCTACAACGTCACCCACCTCGCCGTCCGGTCCCGCGGCTTCGCCGCCGGGATGGAGGGGCAGGAGGCGGCGGTGGCGTGGCTGAAAAAGGAGGCGCTGAGCGTCAAGACCGAGGACCGGAAGCTGATGGCCGCGATCCTGGGCGGCGTCTACGCCGGGGTGTTCACCGGGCAGTACGCCGTCCACGGCGAAACGGGCCTCCACACCGTCGTGCTGTTCCTGGTGGGCGCCGCGGCCATCCACTTCGTCACGATGATGTTCCGCAAGGCGGTTTCGCCTTCGGAGATCCTCTCGTTCCTTCTTCTCGTGGGGGTGCTCATCTTATGGCGTTGAACGCGGAACGGGAGTTCGACATCCGGAACCGGCTGGGGCTGCACGCCCGGGCGGCCGCGCAGCTGGTGCGCATCGCCAACCAGTACGCGGCGGAGATCCGCCTGGTGAAGGAGGGCATGGAAGTCAACGGGAAGAGCATCATGGGGGTGCTGATGCTGGCGGCTCCGAAAGACACGAAGATCCTGGTCCGGGTGAGCGGGGCGGACGCGGACGCGGCGCTCCTCGCCATCGGCGAGCTGATCGAGCGGAAATTCGGGGAGGAGTAGGGACGTGACGGACGGCCGCCGGAAGATGCGCGTCTTGAAGGGGATCCCCGCCTCGGCGGGGATCGCCATCGGCAGGGGGTTCTTCCTGAACCGGACCCTTCCCCGGTCGGTGCAGTCCACGGTCGGCCACGACAAGGTCGAGGAGGAGGTTTCCGCATTCCAGCGGGCCCTCGCGCGCTCGAAGGAGCAGATCCGCGCCATCCGGGACAGCGCGGGGGACCATTCCTCGGACCATTACCAGATCCTCTCCGTCCACCTGGCCCTTCTCGAGGACTCGATGCTCCTCGATCAGACCACGCGGACGATCCGTGAAAACCATTTCACGGCGGACTGGGCGTTCAACAAGGTCCTGCAGAGCCTGCTGGAGACGTTCCACCGGATCGAGGACCCGTACCTGAGGGAACGCGGGCACGACCTTCGCCAGATCGGGCACCGGGTCCTGGAAAACCTCGCGGGGCGCCCGCTCGATTCGATCTCGTCGATCCGGGAACCGGTGATCATCATTTCCCACGATCTCTCCCCCGCGGACACCACCCAGATCCTGAACAGCCCCGTCCTGGGTTTCGCCACCGACGTGGGGAGCCGGACGTCCCACACGGCGATCATGGCGCGGTCCCTGGGGGTCCCCGCCGTCGTCGGCCTCGAGCGGATCACGGAGGAGTACGGCGCCGAGGGGACGGTCGTCATCGACGGCGAGGCCGGGGTGGTCATCCTCGATCCGACGGAGGAAGCCGTCCGGGATTACACGGAGCGGCGGAAGGCGTTTTCCCAGAGAATCCGCGACCTGGCGAAGTTCGCCCGCCTGCCGACGGTCACGAGGGACGGCAAGGCGCTGGCGCTCATGGCGAACATCGAGTTCCCGGAGGAGGCCAACATCGCCGTCCGCAGCGGAGCCCACGGCGTGGGGCTGTACCGGACGGAGTTCCTGTTCCTCAACCGGAAGAACCTTCCCTCCGAGGAGGAGCACTTCGAGACGTACCGGCGGGTGGTGGAAAAGTTCCAGCGGCATCCGGTGACGATCCGGACCATCGACCTCGGAGGGGACAAGTTCGCTTCCCAGCTGGAGCTCGCGGAGGAGATGAACCCGGCGATGGGGCTGCGGGCGATCCGGTTCTGCCTGAAGGAAAAGGAGATCTTCAAGCCCCAGCTCCGGGCCATCCTGCG
>JAJZRM010000286.1 GCA_021802685.1 Deltaproteobacteria bacterium
CGTACAACGTGTATCGAGGTCTTTCCACCGGAGATCTGTCTTCGAAGACCCTGTTGGCTTCCGCCCTGAGCGCGACGGCATACACAGACACAAACGTCACCTCCGGAAACACTTATTTCTACCAGGTGACAGCCGAGAATTCCGACGGTGAATCCGGCGGGTCAGCCGAGGTCTCGGTGACCCCGCAATAGGGCGATATTTCCATGCTCATCGCGCAAGTGAGGAATGCAATGTGCCGCCACTTCTTGAGGAGGATTCCAACGGGTATATATCGGCAGCATTGGAAATCCGTCCATCGGCGAAAACCGACAATGAACAAGGCGGCCATGTGGCTGGCGGCGCTGTGCTTTCTCGCCATGGCCGCGCAAGCAGCGAATCCATCGGCGGTGAACCTTCCGACGGCATCCGACAACCTGGCAACACCTGCGCTCGCGGAAGAACCCAAAGCTGAAGCCGCAGCCCCCGAGACCGGCGGCGAGAAACGGCCGCCCGTCTTCATCTCCATGGACCTGACGGACGTCGACCTTCCGGTGCTGATCAAGTTCATCAGCGAGCAAACGAAGAAGAACTTCATTTTCGACGAGAGGGTCCAGGGGAAGATCACGATCATCTCGCCGCGCAAGATCGCGGTCGACGAGGCTTACAACGTCTTCCTGTCTGTCCTGGCGTTGAAGGGATACACGACGGCCCCGCTCGGCAACGCGATCAAGATCGTGCCGCTGGCCGACGTCAAGCAGGAGAACCTTCCGACGGACCGGGCCGGCATTCTCCCCTCCTCCGAGTTCGTGACCCGTCTTGTTCCGCTCCAATACATCGAAGCGGCCGAGGTCATGCCGTTTCTAACCCCGCTCGTATCGAAAGGCGGTTTCCTCAACGCCTTCTCGACCTCGAATACCCTGCTGTTCATCGACTCGTCGGCCAACACCGACCGGCTCCTGAAAATCCTCGGCGAGCTGGACGTCGCCGGGGCGGCGGGCATGATCCGAATCGTCCCGCTGCGAAACGCCTCGGCGGCCGACGTCGTCAAAACGCTCGACGCACTTTACCAGGAAGCCCCGGCGACCGGCACTGCCCTGGGGCGACGCGCGGGGAGGCCGGGGCGCGCCAAGGGCGTTGCCCCTCCGAGATCCCTCGCGGACGGCCGGACGAACAGCGTGATCGTGCTCGCGGCCAAGGACCTGATGCCGGACATCGAGGAGCTGATCGGGAAGCTCGACGTCCCCGCACCGGAGAACACCGGGAAGATCAACGTCTACTACCTCGAAAACTCCGACGCCGAGGAAATGGCGAAAGTCCTCGCATCGTTTTCCGAGAAGAAGCCGGCCCCGACGACAGCAGCCGCCGTCAGTCAGCCGGTCACGGTCAAGGGGGTCATCTCCGCGGAACTCGAAGGTGGCGTCAAGATCGCCGCCGACAAGACCACCAATTCGCTCATCATCATCGCCTCGCCGAATGACTACCAGACGCTCGTCGACGTCATCAGGAAGCTCGACATCCGGCGCCGGCAGGTCTACGTCGAGGCGCTCATCATGGAGATCTCGCTGGACAAGGGACTCGACGTGGGCGTCGAATTCCGGGGAGCCGGACAGACGAGTGGTGAGGGTGCTGTCATCAGCGGGACGAACTTCGACTTCACCGGTAATGTCAACAGCCTGCTCTCGGCCCTCTCCAGCGGGAACGTGCTATCGTTCTCGGGCACCGGCATGACGTTGGCCGGGACCGTCGGGAATGTCAAACTCTCGGACGGCACCGAGATCCCGGCGATCACCGCTGTGTTCCGCGCCGCGCAGAGCCGGAGCGACATCAACGTCCTCTCCTCGCCGAACCTGCTGACAATGGACAACAAGGAGGCCGAGATCGTCGTCGGGCAGAATGTCCCGATCATCACGAGTCAGACGACGAACACGACGAATACCTCCAACATCACCAACACGATCGAGCGCAAGGACGTGGGCATCACTCTGCGGCTCACTCCCCATATCCACGAGAGCGACTTCGTGAACCTAGACATCGCCCATGAATCCTCCGCGATCAAGGAGAACTCGCAACTCGATGCCAATATAGTCGGGGTCACGACGACGAAAAGATCCGTCAAGACGAGCGTCCTGGTCCACAACGGGGACACAGTCGTCCTCGGGGGCATGATGCAAGAGACGCTAACGGTGTCTCAGAAACAGGTGCCGCTGCTGGGCGACATCCCGTTGCTCGGCTACCTCTTTCGGTACAAGTCGGCCAGCCGGAGCAAGACGAATCTGATGGTCTTCCTGACCCCCCGCATCATTAAGGAATCCAAGGAAATCGCGGAACTTGCAGCGGACCGAAGGAAGAAGATGGACACGTTCATAGAGCAGAACAAGGGGGAGGTCGAAGGAGCGCTTCCTCCATGATTACCCAAGCCGCGCGACTTCGATTGTGTCCGTAGTCAGGAAATGTGAAGATTCCGGCCGGTCCGGCCTACAAACCTTTACACGGCGATATGGACTCTTAACCCCTCTTTACCAACTCCCGCAGTAACTTGGAATCGAAAACAGAAAAAACGCAGAGGAGGCAGGACTTGTACGTTTCCGGGAGACACCGGACTCCGGCATCATCCAGGGGCCTCGCGAGATCGCTGTTGGCATTGATGTCGATCTTGATACTGGGTTCCGGATGCGCGACGGTCGGGCCGACGTACCACAAACCGGACATATCCGTACCGGCTGCCTGGAACGGTGTACGCGCCGCCGACAACACGGCGACCGCGCAGAAGACGGGGGACCTGTCCAGGTGGTGGGAGCAGCTCGGGGATCCGACCCTGACCGGGATGATCGAACAGGCCATAGCGGGAAGCACGGAGCTGCGTGTCGCACGGGCGAAACTGCGCGAAGCCCGCGCCCGCCGCGATCTGGCCGGTGCAAATTATTTCCCGATGGTGACGGCGTCGGGATCCGCCAGCCGGGCAAACAGCAGCGCGGAGACCGGTTCCGGAAAGACGAGCACGCTCTACCATGCGGGCTTCGATGCCTCTTGGGAACCGGATATCTTCGGCGGGACCCGGCGTGCGGCGGAAGGCGCCCAGGCCGACCTGGAGTCGAGCGAGGCGGATCTCTACAATACGCATGTGTCGTTGGCGGCCGAAGTGGCCCTCAATTATGTGGAAGTTCGCTCCCTCCAGGCCCGGCTGGCCATCGCCCGCAAGAACCTTTCCAGCCAATCGGAGACCTTCCATCTCACCGGCTGGCGTGCACAGGCCGGCCTCGTCACCTCGCTGGACGTGGAGCAGGCTCGGACCAACCTGGAGCGGACGCGCGCGCAGATTCCGACCCTTTCGACCTCTCTGGCCGAGGCGGAGAACCGCCTCGCCATACTCCTGGGGCGGGCGCCGGGAGCGGTGCACGAACGGCTCGTCGCCCCCTCTCCGGTTCCAGCGGTACCCGAAGGGATCGCGGTCGGCATTCCCGCCGATACCTTGCTCCAGCGGCCCGACATCCAGGCCGCCGAACGCAAGCTGGCGGCGGAAACCGCACGGATCGGGCAGGCGGTGGCGGCGCGATACCCTGGTATCACTATAAGCGGCTCGATCGGGCTGGAGGCGCTCACCTTGGGCGCATTGGGCACAAGCGGCGCCGTAACGCGGAGCCTGCTGAACAATGTCGCGGGGGTGATCTTCGACGGCGGACGCCTCCGCTCCCAGGTGGAGATCCAAAGCGCGATCCAGGAGCGGGCACTGATCGAATACGAAGCCGCCGTCCTTGCGGCGCTGGAAGACGTGGAAAACGCCCTCGTGTCGTTGGCCGAGACCCGCCGGCGGGAAGCCGCGCTGCACGACGCCGCGGGAGCCGCGCGAAACGCCGCCCTGCTGGCCCGCCACCGGTATACCGGGGGGCTTATCGATTTCCAGGCCGTTCTCGACACCGAGCGCACCGCTCTGACTGTCGAAGACAGCATGGCCTCGGCCGAAGCCGACGGCGCCTCCGCCCTCATCCGGCTCTACAAGGCGCTGGGCGGCGGCTGGACGAGGAAGGATTCCGGGAATGCGATGGAAACCACCACGGGGGGACAATCATGAGCAGCACGCAGATCACGAAGCAGGACGAAGTCACTCGTCTCCTCGGGACGGCCCGCGCTTCCGGTTTTCTCGCCAAGTACGGAATCTGGTTGACCGCGGCGATGCTTGTCGCACTTGCGGTCCTTGCCTACTTTTTGCTGCGCGAAGGCGGAAAGACGCAGGCGCCCCGGTATCAGACCGAGGAGGTCACCCGGGGAATACTGGTCGTCACCGTGTCGGCCACCGGCAACCTGCAGCCGACGAACCAGGTGGACGTGGGTAGCGAGATCTCGGGCACCATCGAGTCGGTTCTCGTCGACGACAACGACCGAGTGAAAAA
>JAJZRM010000287.1 GCA_021802685.1 Deltaproteobacteria bacterium
CTCAAGAAGAGGAATCTGCTCGGTGTCGCGCAGATCGCTATCCGGCTCGTACTCGACCACGCAGCGCTTTCCGCCGATCGTGGATTCGAACAACCCGCGCAGGGGGTCGGCATCGACCTTGCCCGGCTTGTGGATCTTCGTGATAACCGGCGAGGCGTTCTCATCCCGCTCCGAAGTATCCTTGAGTGTCTTTATCTCTTTCGGTGTGTAGGCACGGCTGCCGTCAATCCCCTTGAGCCGCAAGGGGCGCTCGACCGTGACCTTCCAATAGCCGAAGGCGGCGTTTGGGAAGATCTTCGATTGTTCCGTCTCTTCGAATGCGGTGAATACATCGCAGATGCGACGGATGTCCTCGTCGGAGAGCTCGCAGTTCTTCTTCCCCAGGTTCTTTCGGAGCGGCTTGAACCATTGGGTGGCGTTGATGAGCTGCACCTTGCCCTTGCGATGAGACGGCTTCCGGTTGGAGAGCACCCAAATGTAGGTGGCGATCCCGGTGTTGTAGAACATGTTGAGCGGAAGGGCGACGATCGCCTCGAGCCAATCGTTCTCGATGATCATGCGCCGGATGTTGCTCTCCCCCTGCCCCGCGTCCCCCGTGAACAGCGAGCTCCCGTTGTGGACTTCAGCGATGCGACTGCCAAGTTCCGTATCTTGTTTCATCTTCGAGAACATGTTCGCCAGGAAAAGCATCTGCCCGTCGCTCGACCGGGTCAGCAGACTCATTTCCTCCCCTTGGTGGTTCATCACGAAACGCAGGTCCTTGACGCCCTGCTTGCCGCCCATGCGCTCCAGGTCGCTCTTCCAGCTCTTGCCGTACGGCGGATTCGAGAGCATGAAGTCGAACTCGCGTGAGGGGAACGCGTCGTTGGAAAGAGTCGAGTATTCCGGTCCGCCGACGATGTTGTCCGCGGCTTCTCCTTCCCCCTTGAGAAGCAGGTCGGCCTTGCAAATCGCATAGGTCTCGGCGTTGATCTCCTGCCCGTAAAGGTGGGTGGCCACCTGTTTCCCGCGTTCCTGGGCGAGCCGCTGCAGAGTTTCCTCGGCGACCGTCAGCATCCCCCCCGTGCCGCACGCTCCGTCATATAGGAGGTACGTCCCGGACTCGATCCGGTCGGAAATCGGAAGAAAGATCAGGTTCGCCATGAGTTTCACGGCGTCGCGGGGAGTCCAGTGCTCTCCCGCTTCTTCGTTGTTCTCTTCGTTGAACCGGCGGACCAGTTCCTCGAAGATCGTTCCCATCCCGTGATTGTCGAGGCCGGGGTGCTTCACCGCGCCGTCGCGGTTCAGCACGGGATTGGGACTCAGGTTGATGGACGGATCGAGAAGCTTCTCGATGAGCGTTCCGAGCGCATCCGCCTTCGACAGCCGCGGGATCTGGTTGCGGAACTCGAAGTTGTCGAGGATCTCCTGGACGTTGGGGGAAAAGCCGTCGAGATACGCCTCGAAATCCGCCTTGAGCTGCTGCTGGCTTGCGCGGGAGCGCAGATCGCGAAGGATGAATTTCGATGTGTTGTAGAACGCCTGGCCTGCCGCCTGGCGGAGAGCAGCATCCTGGTGGGTGATCCTGGCCTTGTCGAGAGATGCCTTCATGTCGAGGACCGCCTGCTTGGTCGGCTCGAGGACAGCGTCAAGGCGGCGAAGGACCGTCATCGGGAGAATCACATCACGATACTTCCCCCGGACATAGAGATCGCGGAGCACATCGTCCGCGATGCCCCAGATGAAATTGGCGATCCAGCTCAGTTGGCCCTGTTCCATGGAATCCCTCGATGTCGTTTGAACTATATTGCGACAAGCGCCTCCAAGTTGAAATAAAAAAAACGGCCCCGTAAAGGGGCCGCCATGACTTATAACATATTGAAAATCTTATCAGATATCCAGCGTCGACACGTTCAGCGCGTTCTGCTCGATGAACTCCCGGCGCGGCTCCACCTGGTCGCCCATCAGGCGCGAGAAGATCTCGTCGGCGTCGGTCTCGTCGCCCAGCTCCACGCGCAGCAGGTCGCGCGTCTCGGGGTTCATCGACGTCTCCCAGAGCTGCTCCGGGTTCATCTCGCCCAATCCCTTGTACCGCTGGATCGTCTGCCCCTTCTTCCCCGCCTCGAGCACCTGGTCCAGGAGGCACAGCGGGCCGTCGGCCTCGGGGAAGGACCCCTCCCCTTCCATCCGGTACGGGGGAGGCAGCGTCTCGCGGATCTGGGAGGAGAGCGTTCCCGCCTCCCGCAGGTCGGCCGACTCCATCAGGTGATGATCCACCAGGCACTCCATCGGCAGGCCGCCCCGCTTCCATGTGAGCCGGACGCGCACCCCTTCGATGTCCCCCACGGGATCCGGGTCGATCGTGAACGCCGTGTGCGTGACGTCGGGCCGGGAGATTCTCCATTCCGCCAGGAGCGACTTGAAGAACCGGTTCGCCGATTTTTCACCCGAGAGCGCCTCCACCCCTTCCCCCGCCCGGGACGCCAGCGACAGGAACACGAAGGCGGGCAGCCCCCGCCGCTCGGCCCGCGCCGAGATATCCTGCAGCCGGGAGATCCGCGTCAGCCACGCGGTGAGCTTCTGACCCGTGACCGACCCGTTGGAGCCGGTGCCGCTGCTCGCGACCCGCTTCCCCGCGGAGCCGTGGTCGATCAGGTGCTTGCGGAACGCGGCGTCGTCCTTCAGGTACGTCATCTCCTTGCCGCGGCGCACGCCGTACAGCGGCGGCTGAGCGATGAAGATGTTCCCCCGCTCGAGCAGCTCCCGCATGTTGCGGAAGAAGAACGTCAGCAGCAGCGTGCGGATGTGCGCGCCGTCCACGTCGGCGTCGGTCATGATGATGACCTTGCCGTACCGCAGGCGGTTCGCCTCGTAATTCTCCTTGCCGATCCCCGTCCCCAGGGCGGTGACCATGATCCGGATCTCGGTCGAGGTGAGCATCTTGTCGATCCGCGCCTTCTCGACGTTGAGGATCTTGCCCTTCAGGGGCAGGATCGCCTGGTACCGCCGGTCGCGCGCCTGCTTGGCGGAGCCGCCGGCGGAATCCCCTTCCACGATGAACAGCTCGCAGCGGGCCGGGTCCTTCTCCTGGCAGTCCGCCAGCTTCCCGGGAAGCCCCGCCGAATCCATCGGGCCTTTACGCACCAGCTCCTTCGCCTTGCGCGCCGCCTCGCGCGCCCGCGCCGCCTCCAGCCCCTTCTCGATGATCTTCTTCGGGACGGAGGGGTTCTCCTCGAAACACGTCATCAGCTTCTCGTAGACCAGCGAGTCGACCAGCCCCTTCACCTCGTTGTTGCCGAGCTTGTTCTTGGTCTGCCCCTCGAACTGCGGCTCGGGGACCTTGACGGAGATGACGGCCGCAAGGCCCTCGTTGAGGTCGTCGCCCCGCAGGTTTTCCTTGAAGCCTTTGAGCAGGTTCCCCTGGTTGGCGTACTGGTTGATCGCGCGCGTCAGCGCCTGCCGGAAACCGGTGAGGTGCGTTCCGCCGTCGTGGGTGTTGATGTTGTTGACGAAGGAGAAGACCGTCTCCTGGTACGAATCGTTGTACTGCAGCGCCACCTCGATCTGGACGCCTTCCTTCTCCCCCTCGATGAACACCGGCTTCGGGTGGATCGGGGTCTTCGTCCGGTTCAGGTGCTTCACGAACTCGACGATGCCGCCCTTGTACTGGAAGTCATGGGACTTCGTCGATCGCTCGTCGAGGATGGAGATCTTGAGCCCCGCGTTCAGGAACGACAGCTCCCGCAGGCGCTGGGAGAGAACGTCGAAGGAGAACTCCGTCTCGGTGAAGATCTCGCCGTCGGGCTTGAAGGTGATGCGGGTCCCGGTCTTGCGCGACTTCCCCGTGACCTTCAGGGGGGAGGACGTCTCGCCGCGGACGAAGCCGATCTGGTGCACCGCCCCGTCGCGCCGGATCTCCGCGGTCAGCGACTCGGAGAGGGCGTTCACCACGGAGACGCCCACGCCGTGGAGGCCTCCGGAAACCTTGTACGTCTCCCGGTCGAATTTGCCGCCGGCATGAAGGACCGTGAGGACCACTTCGGCGGCGGGTTTCCCCTCTTCCGCCATGACGTCCACCGGGATCCCACGGCCGTTGTCCTCCACCGTGACCGAATCGTCCGTGTGGATGATGACGGAGATCGTGTCGCAATACCCCGCCATCGCCTCGTCGATGGAGTTGTCGACGACCTCGTACACGAGGTGGTGCAGGCCATGGGTGTCCGTGCTCCCGATGTACATCGCCGGCCGCTTGCGGACGGCCTCAAGGCCTTTTAAAACCTGTATGTTATCGCCGGTATACTCGCCGCCGTTCCCGTTGTTCGCACGGGCGTCCGCGCCGCTCGCCATACGCATTCCGCTCCCTAGTGGATAATCCT
>JAJZRM010000288.1 GCA_021802685.1 Deltaproteobacteria bacterium
TAGGGAAATATCTTCCCATTCCTCACAATAATTATCCCTTTCTTGCCGTTTCGCATCCCATATCAACTTTTCATGCTGCAAAGCATTTGCGTTATAGATGTACGGCGGCATCCACTGGTTTCGTGTTACTTAGGATCTCGAGTGGAAGAAGTCGTCCCCTTCCCATTCCAGGGAGTCGGCCCGCATCTCCGACAGGATATCGAAACCGCCGTCGAACTCGAACACGACGAACCGGCGGTCGTCGCCGTCGAGGAAACGGATCCAGTAACGGCCATCGCCCAAATCTCCCGCGTCGATCGACAGGATCCCCTCCACGTCCAGCATCCACCGGGCGAAGATCTCTCTCAACCGGTACTCCCTCCCCGCGATCCGGAGAGCGGATCGACCGGATCCCAGCACCCCGTATCGCCTCTCCATGAGGGTTCTCGCCGATTCGCGTTCCATGGCCGCTCCACCTTTTTTTATAATAATACGCGGACGGAACGAACCGTCCGTCTCCGGCCGACAATACGGGGAAGGAAGGGGGCCGCTTGGCGGAATTCGTCGAGATCGACGGAAGCTTCGGGGAAGGGGGAGGGCAGATCCTGCGGACGGCCCTCAGTCTCTCCTGCATCACGGGGAAGCCGGTCCGGATCTTCAACGTCCGCAAGGATCGACGGAAGGCGGGCCTGATGCCCCAGCACCTCGTTTCGGTGAAAGCCATCATCCGGATATCAGGAGCGGAAGTGCGGGGGGCGGAACCGGGTTCGCCGGAGGTCTCCCTCATACCGGGACCGGTGGCCGCGGGGGAGTACCTCTTCGATATCGGGACGGCGGGGTCCGTCGTTCTTCTGCTCCAGACCCTCCTTCCTCCCCTCCTCTTCGCGAAGGCGCCTTCGCGGCTCGTTCTTACCGGGGGGACGCACGTTCCGTTCGGGCCGCCCTTCGATTATCTGCGGGATGTTTTTTCCCCCTGGATGGCGCGGATCGGCGGACATGTTTCCTGCGAAATCGAACAATACGGTTTCTATCCGCGGGGAGGCGGAAAGATCACGGTCCGGATCACTCCCGCCGTGCAGGTCCGCGGCATCGACCTGCCCGGGAAAGCGGCGGTCCTTTCCGTCACAGGCCGCTCCTGCGTGGCGAACCTGCCCATCTCCATCGCGGAACGGCAGCGAAAAGCGGCGAGCGACCCGCTGGCGGCGCACTCCCCCGCGATCGACACGGCCTCCGTCCCCTCTCCCGGAAAGGGGACGTTTCTCTTCATCAAGGTGGACACCGATGCGGGGCCGGCGGGCTTCTCCGCGTTGGGCGCCATCGGGAAGACCGCCGAGGAAGTGGGCCGGGAGGCCTCGAGGGATGCGCTCGCGCATATCGGCTCCCGGGCCGCCCTGGATCCCCGCATCGCCGACCAGCTGGTTCTGTTCCTCGCCCTCGCCAAAGAATCCTCCACCTTCACGACGTCGCGGGTGACGAGGCACCTCTCCACCCACCTTCATGTAATCCGGAGCATCCTCGGAACACGTTATGAAATCGAGGGGAGCGTCGGAGAACCGGGAACGGTCCGGCTGACTCCTTAGCGGTCCATTTCATAATTACGGTCACGCACCGAGAGAGCCGATGCGCCGCGTCCGGCAAGGCGCGCTACTTCCGGCGTGCCGGGGAGCACGGCGAAGGAGCGCCCCTCTCTCGGACAAAGTACGTTTCCTGGGGTACCCCCGGACGCCGATTCAACACGCCTTGCCCGGCGGGAGGGGCACAACGCAGCCGGCGTGGATGCAACGGCACTCGAATGCGACCGTAATTATGAAATGGACCACTTAGACCCGCCGTCCGATTTCTTCCAAACGGCGAAACCCCGTTCAGGGAAACCGTCTCCAAAGAGGACAGGAACACAGGCTAAACCGGTATTGCGCCGGCCGACGAAGGCGATCAAGAGGGGCGGGGATGAACCGGGTGGAGCTGGATGTCGGTGGAAACGGAATCGCCGTCATCCGACTTACGTCCCCGGACGGGCGGAATTCCCTGGGAATGGAGGCGGTTGCCCGCCTTGTCGATCTCGTGGGCCGGGTGGCCGGAGACGGCTCGGTTCGAGCGCTGATCCTCGCCGGGGACGGGAATTTCTCGGCGGGAACGGATTTCCCCGAGGTGATGCGTTATCGCCTGGCCTCCGAAACCGGACAGCGGCCGTACCGGTTTCTCGCGGATCTGAAGTCCCTGTGCGGCAAGATCCGCGGTCTCGGCATTCCCACCGTCAGCGTGGTCCACGGCCTTTGCGCGGGCTCGGCCTTGGGGCTGGCCGCCTCGGCGGATTTCCTTGTCACCGCCGAGAACACACGGATCTTTCTCCCCGAAGTGAAGGTCGGCCTCATCCCCGGAAATGGAGCGACCTGGTTCCTTCCGAGGAGGATGGGTCCCGCGGTCGCCAAGTACTACGGCCTGACTTCCTCTTCCATGGACGGAAGACAGGCGGTGGGCCTGGGGCTGGCCCATGGGTGCGCCGGCGGAGACGTCGATGGATTTCTCGCGGAGCTCCGAAAGACTCGTGGCCCCCTCGATCGTTCGCGGATCGCGGCGCTTCTGGAAAGGATCGGGGGATCGCGCGCGGTCCTCGAGGAGGAAGTCCGCGGGTTGAAGGAGAAGATCGCCCGGCACTTCGGGTTCGGGAGCGGGAACCGGGGGTACCTGGGAGACATCTTCTCCAGCCTCGAGAAATCCGCGGAGCAAGGAGACCTCTTTGCGCAGGAATCCCTGGCCGCCATGCGATCGGCGTCCGCGCAGGCGGTCTGGCTGACCGAATTCCTCATCGACACCTTCGCCCGGGACGGTTTTTACGCGGAGGACGAAGCCAGGGAGGTGGAGCTCAAGTTCTCCCAGGAGATGACGGCCGGCTTCGCCCACATGGAAGGGGTCCTCGGGCAGGCGAAGGGATTCGTCTCCGAAGAACGGAACAGCCACCTGGACCGCATCGTGCTGTCCGACCCGAAGGGATTCCGGGCATCGGTGCCGGCCGTTCCCGTGTCCACGGGCTGCCGGCTCGAAGAACCCGCGCCCATCCTCCACGAAGGGAAGGAATACCTGCTTCCCGCCGGAGCCTTCCACTGCGGGGAGAAGAACCGGGTCCTGGCGCCCGTTGGCGGCTCCTACCCGGCGATCCCCTTTCGCATCGCCCTTCGCAACTCCCAATGGTCGGATCAGCAGGTCACCGACGAGCTCGGCGTGCTCCGGTCGCTCCTGGAGACGCGGATCGGCTGGCGCGTGGTCCGCCGCGCGTGGCTCGCCCATCCGGAAAAGTTCGAGCTCGACATGGTCTATCCGTACGCGTGGAGCGAACGGCCGTCGGTCGCCCTCGACCTGGGCAGTTTCCCGGTGATCCGCCGCTTCGAGGACGGGAGGATCAATCCCGCCAGGGCAATCTTCGACCAGGTCGAGGCGCAGGGCCTCCTGGACGAGCGCCATGTGGTCAACATCGGCGAAGACCAGAAAGACGGGAAGAACGTGGACGAGCGGACGTACTCGTACCGGGAGATCCGGCGCGAGGCCAACCGCCTGGCGAATGTCCTGGTCGACATGGGGGTGGCGCCCGGGGACATGGTCGTCATGTACATGTCGACGGACATCAAGGGGTTGATCGCCCAGCTGGCGGCGACCCTGGCCGGAGCGACATACCACTTCGTTTTCGGAGCCAAGGGGCCGGAGATCTTCAGCGACACCGTCCACAACATGGGCGCCAAGGTGATCATCACCGAGGACGGCTACCGCGTGGGGGACCGCTCCCGGGAACTCAAGAAAGACTCGGTCGACGTCGCCTTGGGCCGCTACCTCCCGAAGACGCTGTTTCTCGAGCGTCTCGAGGCGGCGCTGGCCGCGATGCCGGAGGAGCTTCGCGAGGAGGGAGCCGGCCTGGGCGCCTTTGTGACCGAACGCCTCGCCGGCAAGGTCACCTACAGCCGCGACGCCATGCGCGAATTCCTGGAGGTCGTGCACGAGGCTCACATCAAGCGCGTCGTCCTCTCCTCGCTCGACGACGACGCCGGGGAAGATCTCAAGAAGGCCCTTCGGATGCGGGACGAAGCGATTCGCCGGGCGAAGGCGCGGGTTGCCGCCGCCGAGCGCGACGAGCGCATCTTCGACCGGTACGCGCCGGTGCTCAAGGAAGCCTTGCGGGGGATTCCCGAGGACGCCGCCCCCAGCGAAAGCGGGGACCCGTGGGGGAGCGACGGCCGCAGGCTCGCCGCGGAACTCAAGGACCGATGGACCGGGGTTGTCGAGGACACGGGGGATGCGATCGAAGCCCGCCACCGCGACTGGGTGAAGAACCACCTGCGGCGGGTAGTCCGCGGAA
>JAJZRM010000289.1 GCA_021802685.1 Deltaproteobacteria bacterium
CGAGGGCACCCAGGCGACGCTTGGCGAGTTGCTTGCAGACTCGGCGGGCGCTTCCGTCGAGCGAAGCCCGCACGATCTCCGGGAGGTCGCGAACTATGTGGTCGCCCTGGAGCACGGAATTCGCCGGCTCGAACATTTGCCCCTTTCGCTTCGGTTGATCCGGGAAATTCACGGGAAGCTGATGGCGGGAGTTCAAGGGAATGTCGCAACGCCGGGAGAATTCCGCCGCACCCGGAACTGGATCGGGCAGGCGGGGAGCACTCCCGCAACAGCGACCTGCATTCCGCCTCCGCCGGCGGGAATGACGGCATGCCTTGGCGATCTTGAACGGTTTCTGCACGAAACGGTTCTGCCGCCGCTCGTACAGGTTGCGTTGGTCCATTACCAGTTCGAGGCGATCCACCCGTTCCTGGACGGGAACGGGCGCGTGGGGCGCTTATTGGTCTCTCTTTTTCTGGTGCAGAGGGGGATCCTGCCGACGCCGCTGTTGTGCCTCAGCGCGTTTTTCGAGGCGACCCGCCGAGAGTATTACGAGGGGCTCCAGGGCGTCACCGAGCGAGGTGAGTGGGAGCGGTGGCTGGGCTACTTCCTGAACGGCGTGGCGCGGCAATCGGAAGACGCCCTCGGGAGGGCCAAGCGGATCAACAGACAATTATCCACATGGCGGTTGGAGATCGCCGGGATTTCCTCCAAGACGCCGGTGCTTCTCCTGGAGCGCCTTTCCGCGAATCCGTTTCAGACGGTCAGAATGGCGGCCCGGGAAATGGGATTGGCGTTCACGACGGTGCAACGCGCCATGGAAAAACTGGAATCCCTGTCGATCGTTTCCGAGGTAAGCGGCGGGAAACGGGATCGCGTGTATTGCGCCAAGGCCCTGATGGAAATCCTGGAAGAACCTGCAAAGCTTGCTCCCTGAAGAGGGGGCAACCGTGCTGTTTCCTTACCTGTCCGCCAGATCGAACGTCCAGTAGCGGGCTGCCGGGTTCCCGCCGAACTGGCCGACGGCATATCCCGCGCCGATTTCGGCGAACGCCGGGTTCATGATGTTCCTGCAGTGCCCCTCGCTTCCGAGCCATCCCTGGATGACGGAAGAAACCGTCGGATACCCGACCGCAATATTCTCCCCGTAGGTCCTCCATGCGTATCCTTGCCTCGTGATCCGCTGGCCCGCCGAACTTCCGTCCGACCCCGTATGGCTGAAGAAGTCGTTCCACGCCATGTCCTCCGAATGGAGATATCCGGCCATGGCAAGGGCATCGGACCATGAGACCGCCGGAGAGGGTCCGCAGGCGACACTTCCGCACATCCGGCTGACGGAACGGGCCTGGTTGACGGCCTCGAGGAATTCCTCCCGGATGTCGGCGACGCCCGGATCGGGCGCGGTGCCGACTGGCGGAGGAATTACAGGATCGCCTCCGACCGTTACGTTTTCGTTTTCCCCGCCGCCGCCCAGGCACGCCGGCAGGAAGAGCAGCGAAAGAATCGCCATAACGACTAAATACTTATGAAACCGGGATGATGCGGCCACCAGGCAGCTCATGTCGCCTCGCTTTTTCCTTTCGGGCCGAGGAAAGCCCCATCGTTTGGAGGGGGCAACGGCCCATTTCCAGGAAACAAGCCGGAAACGTGCCGGACGAAAGTCTTTCATCCCGAAATATTTTCGCGACATGATTCGACGCGACAGGCACTGTCGCACCCCCCCTGTAATCTCTCCCCATGGACCGGAAATGGAGCAGGGAAACATGGAGACAGGAGGAGAGATGACGAAGGAAAATCGTATGACCACGCTGGCGGACCTTGAAATCGGCAACCCGAAGACGGTTCTCAACCTCACCGAGGTTCCCTTGTCCGGGAATCCCGCGGCCGCACTGGACTACCTGCTGGTCGACGAGGCGCTCGACGCGAAGAAGGTGGTGGTGGAGGAGGTGAGCGAAAACGGCTCGGTCCCTGAACTGCGGATGACCAACTTCTCGGAGAAGGTCGTGCTGGTCGTCGACGGCACCGAGCTCGTCGGGGCCAAGCAGAACCGCATCGTCAACGCTTCGTTCCTCATCCCTCCCCAGTCCATCACGAGGATCCCCGTGTCCTGCGTGGAGCAGGGGAGGTGGCAGTACAAGGGGCGCGAATTCGGCTCCAGCAAGCATTTCGCGTCGCACTCCATCCGGCGGGGCAACGCCGAGTTCCATAAGGAATCTCTCCGTCAGAAGCTCGGATACGCCTCCGACCAGGGGCAGGTCTGGGCCTGCGTGGCGGACATGTCCCACAAGATGGAAGCGGCGACGCCCACGGGCGCGATGAACGACATCTTCGAGCAGAAGCAGTCCTCCATCGACGATTACCGGAAGGGGATTTCCCCCGAGAAGGGGCAGACCGGCACGGCGTTTTTCGTCAACGGCATGTTCAAGGGCATCGAGCTGTTCGACCGCTGCGCCGCCTTCGGGACGATGTTCCCGAAGCTCCTGTCGGGGGTCGCCGTCGAGGCGATGATGGCTCAGGGCGCGCGGCTTTCCGCCCGGCGGGCGAAGACCCCGGAGGCGGCGGCATACGTGAAGCGCATCCTCGACGAAGTGGGCAAGTCGCTCTTCGAAAAATACGAGCCTGTCGGGATGGGCGAGGACTGGCGGTACGACGGGAAGCGCTCCTTCGGGAAGGCGCTGCACTACGGCGCCGACCTGATTCATTTCTCCGCGTTCGGGAAGTGACAGATGGAGGGCGGGGCAAGGTCACGCGATGTGACCATGCCCCGCGATTAGGCGTGGAATCTTATTTTTATGGCAATACAATAATGGGCAAAATGCCGCATGAGCCGCACGTTGACTGACATTCTCCATTTCCTCCTCGTGCCCGACAAGGCGTCGGCGAGGGGCGTTCGCCGTAGACTAGTCACCGATGGCGCTCGCTGGGGCACCGTAGTCGGGACGTGGGGGGAACTGGTCGACCAGGCGATCCGGGCCTATCTCCTCGCTCCTCCGGAAACGGACTGGGAAGGGCGCCTGGCCGAGGCCGCCGGTAAGCTGACGAATGGCTTCTGGTCGGAGAGCCTGAAAGTCGATCCGGAAGGCACCTTTGCGACCGTCGGCCGGGAGCTCCGCCGGGCGCTTGAAGCGCTGGGGCCCGACAAGGAGCTCCAGCCCGCGGAAAAATCCCGGCTGTCCGAACGCGGAAAGCGCCATCTCGCCGATCTCGCCCGGCTCCACGATGCGATGGGGCGGGTTCTTCCGGAGGGACTTGCATCGATCCGCGCGCTGCTCGCCGCGGACAAATCCGAAGCATCCCGCCTCATCGCGGTCCATCGCAACGATGGGTTCCCTGTCCTCTCTCCGTGGCAGGAGGCGCTCCTGGCGAAGCTGGACTCCGACGTCTGCGCCTCCGGCGGCAACGGGGACGAGCCGGCAGACGAGCCGGCCCTGGATGCCCTCCTCGCCCAAACCCTGAATCTCGCACCCGCGGGGAAACCGAAGTCGGCCCTTCGACACCTTCAGGAATCGCTGTTCCGCGCGGAGGCCTCGCAGGCAAAGATCGACGATTCCGTCATCCCCCTTGCGGTGCGGGACGATCTCGAGGCCGCGGAAGTGGCGGCCGGCATGGCGCAAAAGGAGCTGGCCGCCGACGCAGGCCTCAAGACCTCCGACATCGGCCTCCTCCTTCCATCTGACGGTTCGTGCGACCGTGCGATCCGGGAGGTCTTCGCGAAGGCCGGCCTTCCGCTGTCCGGCCTCGAAGACCCGTCCCGCCTGCGCAACCTGGGCGGGGAAGCGGTGTTCCATTTCCTTGCTACCCGGCGGCGGCCCGCCCCGGCCATGGCCTTGGCCGCCCTCTACGCCTCGCCGCTGATGCCCTGGGACGAAGCCACGGGGAACCGCCTCGCGATGGAGATCATGGGTGGACGGTTCGACCCGAAAGCGCCAGAAGGTTTGAGCTCCGGCGCCAAGCGGATGTTGGAGCTCATCCGCGAAAAGCACGAAACGCCCAAGGCCCTCGCGGAAGCCTTTCACGCTTTCCGGTCTCTGCTGTCCCCGCCGGACTCGATGGGGGAGCATGCCGAAGCCGCTCGAAGCGCCGTCGAGTCGCTGCAGGAAACGCTCCGGAAGACGAAGGGGAAGGAGGTGCCGTGGGAAGAGCTCGCGGCCGTCATTTCCCAGGCGCCGATCCGGCCCGCCATCCCGGCGGAGCTGACCCGCGAGGGGGTCGCCGTCTTCCGGGAGGACGAGGAGCCGTGGCGCGACGTGCGGCTTCTCTTCATCCTCGGCTTAAAGGAGGGACGGTTTCCTGCGGCTCCCGGCAGGTCCCCGGTGTTCGACGCCGCGGACGAGTCGGTCCT
>JAJZRM010000290.1 GCA_021802685.1 Deltaproteobacteria bacterium
GGAGCTCGTGCATCCGTAAGGAGAGTGGCGCTCCTTCCTTCGCACCCCCGGCAACCTCCAACGATTCCTGTTGCCTCCCCGCCTCGTTCCATATATCCTATCTAATTAATAGGGTATAAATTCGAACCTTCCATCGGGGGAACGATGCACCTTTCGAAGAAGACCGAGTATGCCCTTCGCGCCCTGATCTACGCCTCCCGGTTCCCGGAGGGAACCACGTTCCAGATCCGGGACCTGGCGGAAAAGAACGGCATCCCGAAGAAGTTCCTCGAGCTGATCCTGCTCGAATTGAAGAAGGCCGGGATCCTGTCGAGCCGGCGCGGGGTCGGCGGCGGGTACCTCCTCGCCCGGCGGCCGGACACGATCCGCACCGGGGAGATCATCGAGGTGTTCGAGGGCTCCATGAACGCCGGCGATGGGAAGAAGGTACCGGGCAGGCAAGGCGCGCGGGAGCCGTCCCCCGCCGTCGCGCGGGTGGTGGCCGAGGCGTCCCGGGCGGCGGCGGCGGTCCTTTCCCGGTGGACCCTGGCCGACCTCGTCCGGGAAGAGGACGAAGCGGCGGAACGAAGGCGCATGAACGTGATGTACTTCATCTGACCGGGAGGAGGCATGAGGCCGAAACGGGCGTTCGATACGGCGGCGGCGCAGGCGGGCGTCGGGTCCGACAAGGCGTACGGGGCGGTGAGCGTACCGATTTACACGACCGCGATTTACCGGTACGACGCGTTCGGAAGGAACCGGGGGTACGACTACTCCCGGGGGGAGAACCCGACGCGCCACGCCGCGGAAAAGGCGGTGGCGGAGCTGGAGGGCGGCGCGCACGCGACGACGTTCTCCTCCGGCATGGCGGCCGTCTCCGCTGTGATGACCCTCTTCCGGGCCGGCGACCACATCCTGTGCTCGGACGACCTTTACGGGGGCTCGTATCGCCTCTTCGAACAGATCCTGAAAAGGTACGGGCTCCGCTTCGATTACGTCGACATGGGGGACCCCGCGCAGGTGCGGCGGAAGATCGGGAAGCGGACGCGGGCCCTCTTCATCGAAACCCCCACGAACCCGATGATGAAGATCGCCGACCTTCGCGGCGCGGCGGCCATCGCCCGGGAAAAAGGGATCCTGTCGATCGTGGACAACACGTTCATGTCCCCGGCGCTGCAACGCCCGCTCTCGCTGGGGATCGACGTGGTCGTCCACAGCGCCACGAAATTCCTGGGCGGGCACAACGACCTTGTGGGCGGCGCGGTCGTCGTTTCGGACCCTTCCCTCGCCGAAAAGATGCTGTTCGCGCAGAAGGCGGTCGGCGCGGTCCTCTCCCCGTGGGACGCGTGGCTGCTGCTGCGCGGCCTGAAGACGCTGCACCTGCGGGTCGGGCGGGCGCAGGAGAACGCCGCGGCGCTGGCGCGGTTCCTCTCCGGCCACCCGTTCGTGCGGAAGACCTTCTACCCGGGGCTCCCGGAACATCCCCGGGCGGCGACGCACGCTTCCCAGGCCGACGGCCCGGGATCGATCATCTCCTTCGAACTGTCCCGGGAACGCGCGGTTCCCGCGTTCCTCTCGGCCCTGAAGACCGTGCTGCTCGCGGAAAGCCTGGGCGGGGTGGAGTCGCTCGTCACCCACCCGGCGACGATGACCCACGCCGACATCCCGCCGGAGGAGCAGGCCGCGGTGGGACTGACCCCCGCCCTCGTCCGGTTGTCCGTGGGCGTGGAGCGCATGGACGACCTGGAGAAGGACCTCGCGCAGGCGCTGCGGAAGGCGAAATCGTCCCGGTGAGCCGCGGGGCGGGCAGTTATCAAGGGGAACCGGCCGGCGGCGGCTCCGCCAGGGTCTTCTCCACCTTCTTCTCCAGCCCCGCCAGGTTGGGGATCTCCGGCAGCGCCGCCCGGTACTCCTCCGGCGTGATCATCCGGGCCGCGGCCATCCGCCGCAGGATCCGGTTGGAGCGCGTAACGACGCGGCCCATCTTCCGGTACGGGTTGTAGACCTTCGGCCCCGGCAGCATGGCGGCGAGGAACGTGCACTCCCGCAACGTCAAAGAGGAAGGGGCCTTGCCGAAATAGTAGCGCGACGCGCGGCCGACGCCGTACACCATCGGCCCCAGTTCCACCACGTTCAGGTACAGTTCCAGGATCCGGCGCTTGCTCAACGTGTCGTCGAGTCGCCTCGCGAGGACGATCTCCTTGACCTTCCGGATGATCGTTTTCTCCCGCGTGAGGAAGAGGTTTTTCGCCAGCTGCTGGGTGATGGTGCTCCCGCCCCGGACGAAACCGCCCTTCTGAAGGTCGGTCTTGAACGCCTCCTTCATCGCTTCGTAGTCCACCCCGTCGTGGGAGTAGAAGTTGGCGTCTTCCGCCGCCACGACCGCTTTCCTCAACGCCGCCGGGAAGGCGCCGTAGGGGGTCCAGTCCGGGTTCCGCGGGCCGACCGTGAAGGACCGGTCCCGCTTCTTCCAGTCCTTCACGGTGATCACCATCGAGGCGCGCGGGGAGGACAGCGGCGCGACGGAAGGGAGCGAAAGGATCGAAACGGCGATCCACGCCGCGAACGCGAGAAGCGCCGCGAAGAGGAGAAGAAGGAGGTTCCGATACCGGCGGGGTTTCCGATTCCTGGACACGGGACGCCGCGCTACCCCCCCGACGCGTAGTCCCGCACCGCGGCGAGGACCCGCGCGTCGATGGGAACCGGCCGTCCCGTGGCGTAGTCGTACATCACCTGGACCGTTTCGGCCTCGACGAACACCCGGCCGTCCCCCGGATCCGCCAGTTCATAGTGGAAACGGAACGAACTCCGGGAAACGTCGGAAATGCGCATCCGGACGCGCACCCGGTCGTGGAGGAGGATCGGGATGCGGTACCGGCAGGAGACCTCGGCGAGGATGAACCGGATGTCCTCCACGCGCCTGGCTCCAAGCACCTCGGAGAAGAAGCGCACGCGCCCCGTCTCGAGGTAGGTGACGATCTTCGCGTTGTTCACGTGCCCCATCGCGTCGGTGTCTCCGAAGCGCAGCTGCAGGTCCGTTTCGAAGACCTTCGCCGGGGACGACGGCAGCGTCCCCGCGTATGGCTCCTCCCACATCGGCGAATAGGCGATCTCCCCGAGGGGTTTTCGGACCCTCGGCCTTTCGTCCTTCCTGCGCGTCGCTTCGTCGAGTTCCTCCGGCTTTCCCGCATACCCGACGGCCACGACGGCCATGGGGGCGAACGCATCCGGCAGCCCCAGCGCGGCGCGCAGCGGCGCCTCTTTCCAACCGGCCATCGGGTGAACGAGAAGCCCCTGATCCACCCCGCGGTATATGAGGGACATGAGCGAAGTTCCCGCGTCGACGAGGTAATATTCCCTGGACTCGACGACCGCTCCGTCCCGGCGCCCTGCCCCCGCCACGATCAGCACCGGGGCGCGGCGGGCCCAGGCGTTTCCCGCATCGAGCGCCTCCTCCACCGCCCCCCGGGTAGGGGCGTCCCGCCCCACCACGACGAAACGCCACGACTGGCGGTTGCCGCAGGAAGGGGACCAACGGGCGGCTTCGAGCATCCGCTCGACCTTCTCCGGTTCCACGGGACGGGAGGAGTACGCGCGCAGGCTTCGGCGCGCGGCGACGAGGCGATGGAATTCCATCGTTTTTCCTTAGTGGTTCAATTCATAATTACGGTAACGCACCGAGAGCGTCGATGCGCCGCATCCGGCAAGGCGCGCGACTGAGTTGGCGGGGGACATTCCTGGTGTTTTCGCCGAGAAAACCACCAGGAGTGTCCCCCCTCATCGCAAGGAGCGCCCCTCTCTCGGACAAAGTACGTTTCCTGGGGTACCCCCGGAAGCCGATACTATTCGCCTTTCCCGGCGGGAGGGGCACAACTCCGCCGGGGACGGCAGCGATGGCCATGGATGGCCAAGTGCCGCGGAGGGCATGGATGCCCGGGAGCGGCCGGCGCTCGAATGCTACCGTATTTATGAATGGAACCACTTAGCTAACCCCCGGCGGGCCGGGCGGGTTCCGGGGTAACGGTGACGGACTTTTCAAGCGCCTTTTCCATCGACTTCGCGCGGGTGCCGCGCTTCCTCGCCCGGCTTTTCTTCGCTTTCCCCTTCTTCGCCTTCCCGACCTTCTTCCCTGCGGACCGGGCCGGTTTGCGCAATTTCCGCCCTCCGCGCGCCTTCGCCTTCATGTAAACGGGGGGCGTGGAAGAGGGGTAGCCGAAGTAGGCGTTGAACGCTTCCTTCCCCACGTAGCTCCCCTTGATCTTCCACCGGTTGTCGTTCACCACCAGGGCCGCCAGCGCAAGACGCGGGGAACCCGCCGGGGCGACCCCGGCGAACCATTC
>JAJZRM010000291.1 GCA_021802685.1 Deltaproteobacteria bacterium
CAACGCAGCCGGGGCGGATGCAGCGACGCTCGAATGCTACCGTATTTATGAACTGGAGCACTTAGCCGTCGTCGCGGCCTACTCCAGCCCGAACTTCTTCACCTGGTACCGGAGGGAATCGTAGCTGATCCCGAGGAGCTTCGCCGCGACCGTCTTGTTGTTCCCGGCCTTCTCGAGCGCCTGGCGGATCAGCGTTTTCTCCACCTCGTCCAGCGACAGCCCCGCGTCCGGGATCGTCAGTCCGCCCGGCGCGATCCCCTCGGCCCGTGTGCCCGCCTGAAGGATCTCCGTGGGAAGATGCTCCGGCAGGATGATCTCGTCGTTCTCCAGGACGACGATCCGCTCGATGACGTTGCGCAACTCCCGGCAGTTCCCCGGCCAGCGGTAGGCGGCCAGGAACCCTATCGCTTCGGGCGAGAAATCCCGCATCCCCGTCTTCTTGTACTTCTTCGAATACTCCGCGAGGAAGTGGCGGGCCACCAGGGGGATGTCTTCCCTGCGTTCCCGCAACGGCGGGAGATGGATGGAGAAGGCGTTCAGCCGGTAATACAGGTCCACGCGGAACTCCCCCTTTTCCACCGCCCCCTCGAGGTTGCGGTTCGTGGTCGCGAACACCGTCGCGTCGAAGGGGATGTCCTCGCGGCCGCCGATCCGCCGGACCTTCCGTTCCTCCAGCACCCGCAGCAGCTTCGACTGGAGGTCCTGCCGCATCTCCCCGATCTCGTCGAGGAGGATCGAACCGCCGTACGCCTGTTCGAAGACCCCCTTCTTGTCGGACTTCGCGTCCGTGAAGGCGCCTTTATCGTGCCCGAAGAGTTCGCTCTCGATCAGTTGTTCGGGGAGGGCGGCGCAGTTGATCCCGACGAACGGGGCGAAGGCGGAAGGATCTTTGCGGTGCATGCGGTCGTGCATGTACCGGGCGAAAACCTCTTTCCCCGTCCCGCTTTCCCCGGTGATCAGCACGATCGGCACTTCCGAGTCGGCCAGCTTCTCGCACCGGGTCCGGAGCTTGTGCATGACGTTCGTCTTGCCGATGATCTCCCGCTGCGACATGTCGGAGCCGGCCTTCCGCAGGTACTCGACCTCCTGGCGCAGGTTCGCCTTCTCGATGATCTGTCCCAGGACGATCTTCACTTCGTCCAGGTTGAACGGCTTGGTCAGGTAGTCCGTGGCGCCGACCTTCATGGCCCGGACGGCGGTATCCGCCGTATCGTCCGAGGTCAGCATCACCACCTGGGTCGGGATCTGCTTCCCGACGATCTCGCCGAGAATGTCGATGCCGTTTTGCCCCGGCAGGTTGATATCCAGCAGCGCCACGTCGGGCCGGAATAAACGGACCTTTTCGACGGCTCCTTCGGGATCCGTTTCCGCATGGACCTCGTACCCGTCCCCCCGCAAGGCGCGGGAAAGCATCGATACGATCAGTTCGTCGTCGTCGAGGAGGAAGACCTTCCCCTTCGGTCTCATGCCGCCCCCCCGCTCCCGGTGATCACGGGAAGAAGGATCGTGAACATCGTGCCCCCTTCCGGCCGGATGGATGCGCCGATCGTGCCCTCATGCTGCTCGATCAGCTGCCGGGAGATGGCGAGCCCCAGGCCGGTCCCCTTGGCCTTCGTCGTGAAGAACGGTTCGAAGATCTTCCCGAGCAGGTCTTCCCGAATCCCTTTTCCGGTGTCGGTGATCTCGATGCGGACCTTCGCCCCGTCCTCCTCCAGCCGGCTCCTCACGCCGAGGTTTCCGCCGTCCGGCATCGCGTCAAGGGCGTTCAGGAAAAGGTTCAGGAATACCTGCTGCAATTGGCTCACATCCGCCAGGACCGGCGGGATTTCACCCAGCTCCTTCACGACCCGGACCTTCTCCTGGCTCCCGGCGCCGACGGAATGGTTCTTCAGGTAAAACGTGAGGGTGGTGTTCAGCACCTGGTTCAGGTTGACGGATTCGAACAGCGGTTTCTGCGGCTTGGCGAAGTTCAGGAAATCCTTCATCATCCCTTCGAGGCGGGTGATCTCGCCCATCACCTTCCGGAGAACCCCCTTGTCCTCCGGCGGAATGTACGACTCCTCGGAGAGGACGCTCATGGCGACCTTGATCCCCGCCATGGGGTTTTTCACCTCGTGGGCGAAACCGGCCGCCAGCTGGCCGACGATCGCCATCTGCTCCGCCCGGTGCATCTTGTGCATCTGCTCCTTCAAGGAAAGCGACATCTCGTTGAAGGAGCCGGCAAGCTCCCCGAACTCGTCCTTCAAACCTTCCACCCGGTGGTCGAGGTTCCCGGATTTCAGGGCCCGGGTCGCCTCCAGCAGCGTGTCCATGGGCCTCGTGAAGCCGAGAATGAAGACCGCGGCCAGCCCGACGGACAGCACCGGCCCCATGACGAGGATCGCGTAGAGGATGTTCTTGAAACCGGTGATTTCCCTAAGCGCCTGGGTTGTCCTGTCGTTCAGCTTCGCGCTGGTGAGCGCGATCATCATCCCCACCTTTTCGGCCAGCTCCTCTCCGGTGTGAAACGCGGCATCCTCCTCCAAGGCGCGCCGTTCGGCGTTGGCCCGGATGGTCAATACGCGGCTCAATCTTTCCTGGTACTGCGTCGTCATGTCCCGCAGCTCTCCGAGGCGGCCCTGGACCTCGGGCGTGTGATGGCAGTCGAAGCAGGCGCCCACGATCCCTTTCATGTTCATGAAGTCCTTGACCACCGTGTCGAATCGCCTGGAGTAGCGAGTGCTCCTCAGGGAAAGGTCCGACTGGACCCGCTTGATCTGGATCAGGAAATGCTCCCGCAGGATTTCGACCTGGTGCAGCTGGATGAGCTGGTCGAGCCGGGACGTCCCTTTCTCGATGGTGAGGATGACGTACAGGCACGACAGGATGAATACGGCCGCGTAGACGGCCAGTCCGATGATGATCCGTTTTTTCATCGTTTAATCGTTCAGATAATCGTAGGTCGCAAGATCGATGTTCGCTTCCCTTGCATAACGGTAGACGGGATCGTAGTCCTTATCCCCGGTTTCGATGAACTTCCGCGCGCCGAAATCCCGCAGGACGCCCGCCCCATCCGGATCCCGATCCATCGCGAGAAGGGCGTCCCTGATCTTTCCGGCAAGATCCTTGTCGAGGTCTTTCCGCACCGCGAGGCCGTTTTCCGGGACATCGGGGGAAACCGCCAGTACCCGCAACAATAACCCGACATGGGGGTCTCCCGAAAGGATCCGCTCGTAGATCGTGTTTTTCGCGGCCCCGATATCGGCCTTGCGCTCCAGCACGTCGCGGATCGCATCCTCGTGGGTCCCGGTGAAGTAGACCTCCTTCAGGAATTTCCCGTGGTCGGTGATCCCGTTCTCCCGAAAGAACGCGAGCGGCAGCAGGTAGCCGGCGGTGGTCGCCTTGTCCACCATCGCCATCCGCTTCCCCTTCATGTCCTTGGCCGACTGGATTCCGCTGTCTTTCCGGACGAAAATCATCCCGTGGTACGTGGATGCCCCTTTCAGATTTTCCGGCCTGGCGAGGACCGTGACGCCCATGCGGCGATGGGCGAGGGCATAAGTGAAACTGCCGAAAAAGGCCCCGTCCAGTTCGAGCGACTTGAAATGGTCCACGATGTTGCCGTACCGGGGCAGGACCTTCAGTTCGAACTTGACCCCGGCTTTTTCCCCTAGGTAATCCATCAGGGGGCCATACCGTTCTATTTGCCGGAAAATGTTCTGTTCGGGGATCAGGCCGATCACCAGCTTCGGCCTTGCGGGCTTGACCGCCGGAGCGGACGGCTCCTTCGGGGCGCAGGCGGCAAGGAACGGAAGGCACAGCATGCACAGGATCAAGGTGGCGGATTGTCGGCGCACCTACGCAGAATACCACGAATCAATTCCCTGTCTTCTCCTCAAACTGGAGGGCGTGCAATCGCCTGTAGATCCCTCCGGCGGCCATCAGCTCTTCATGGGACCCCGATTCCCGCACTTTCCCTTTGTGCATCACAAAGATGCTGTCCGCAGACAGCACCGTCGAAAGGCGGTGGGCGATGACGAGAGCGGTTCGCCCCGACAGGATCGCGGGCAGCGCTTCCTGGATCCGGTGCTCCGTCACGGGATCGACGCTGGAAGTGGCCTCGTCCAGCAGCAGGACTTTCGGATCGCGCGCCAGCGCGCGGGCGAAGGAAACCATCTGCCGCTGTCCCATCGAGAGCCTCCCTCCGCGCTCCCCCACCGTGGTCGAAAGTCCGGCATCCCACTCCGCGACGAACCGGTCCACGCCGACCGCCGAAAGCGCCGCCGCGACGTTCGGACCGCCCGAGGCGACATTTTTCATCACGGT
>JAJZRM010000292.1 GCA_021802685.1 Deltaproteobacteria bacterium
ATCTCGGACCATGTCGAAAATGCCCATCATCTCGTCGTTCTTGCTGATCATGTCGTGGAGCCGGTACTGCTTCTTCAACTCCTTCCGCAGGAACACGTTCTCCTGCACCAGCTTCTGGTGCTCCACGATCTTCCGGATCGAAAGGGACAGGTCCTCCGGGTTGAACGGCTTCACCAGGTAGTCGTACGCCCCCTTTTTCATCGCGTTGACGGCGGTGTCCACGGTGGCGAAAGCGGTCATGATCAGGATGACGAGGTCCGGACGGACCTTGCGGACTTCCTCCATCAGCTGGATGCCGTCCATCCCCGGCATTTTCAGGTCGACCAGGAGGAGCGTCCAGTCCCGTTCCGGAAGGCGCTCCAGGGCCCGCGCCCCGTTTTCCGCGGTCACGACCTCGTAGCCGTCCTCCTCGAGCCAGCTCGACAACGATTCCCGGACGATCTCCTCGTCGTCGACCACCAGGATGCTGACCTTCTGTTCCATGGCCCCCCTACCCTCCCTTAGCGGTCCAATTCATAAATACGGTGGCATTCGAGCGCCGGCCGCTCCCGGGCATCCATGCCCTCCGCGGCACTCGGCCATCCATGGCCATCGCTGCCGCCCCGGCGGAGTTGTGCCCCTCTCGCCGGGCAGGGTTTATTGTATCGGCTTCCGGGGGTACCCCAGGAAACGTACTTTGTCCGAGAGGGGGGCGCTCCTTGCGGCGTACTCCACAGTACGCCTCAGTCACGCGCCTTGCCAGATGCGGCGCATCGACGCTCTCGGTGCGTCACCGTATTTATGAACTGGACCGCTTGGTTCTTGCCAGCAGGATATCACTGCACGCCCCGCACATCGTCCTGCCTTTTCGATCGACATCGAACACGGTGTTGGACAGGTACATGACGCACTCCGGATGATGGCAATGGATCAGCCCGTAGGCATGTCCCAGCTCGTGGAGGCACTCCTTGTGGAGCCGCTCGAGAAACAGCGGCTCATCGGGGTCCAATCCGTGGAATTCCTGCCGGAGCCGGGCCAGTGCGACCACCGCCCCCACGCCTCCCAACTGGGCTTCCCCGAAGACGAACGTCAGGATGGGGATGCACAGGTCCTCGTCGATCACTCCGAGGACTTTGCCCGCGTCGTCGGGAACCTCCTCGATGATCGCCTTGAGGATCTTCGTGGAGACGTACTGTTTCCTCTTCTCGTCGAAACTTCCGGCCGGAACGGCCCGCGGCCGCATGACGAGGCAAGGCACTCCGAGGAAACCGTTGAGGTCCCGGGCGAGCCACGAAAGCAGGGCCTCCGGAACTTCCCCGAACGGCCGGATGTAGATCGTCCTGTTGATCTCGGCCGTTCCCCCTAACCGACGGGAAGAACGACCCGCATCCGGGTTCCCTGATTCGCTCCGGTGTCCACCTCGATCCTCCCGCCGTGCCGCTGGACGATCCCCTGGACGACCGAAAGGCCCAGCCCCGTCCCCTTGCCCTTCGTCGTGAAGAAGGGGTCGAACATCTTCCGGAGATGTTCTTCCGGTATCCCCGCGCCGGTATCGCCCACCTCGACGACGACCGTCCGGTCCTCCAGGCCCGCCCACGAACGGACGGTGAGGACGCCCCCATTCTCCATGGCCTCGCAGGCGTTTACCAGCAGATTCAGGAACACCTGCTTTATCTGCGCGGGATCCAACTGGATCTCCGGGAGGGGGGACATCTCCCGCCGCACCAGGATGTTGTCCCTTTTCGCGATGTTCTGCACCAGGGCGAGGGATTCCTCGACCGCCTTCTGCAGGTCCACCGCCTTCCGGTTCGGCTCCTTCGGGCGGGTGAAATCGAGAAGGTTGAAGACGATCGCGCTCGTTCTTTCCACCTCCCGGCCCATGATGGCCAGGAACCCGCGGAACTTCTCCGCCTGCTCCCCGACGATGTCGCCTTCCTGGAGCTTCCGTTCCATGAGGCGGATGTAGGTGAACACCCCGTGCAGCGGGTTGTTGATCTCGTGGGCGACGGTCGCGGCGATCTTTCCGAGGTCCGCCATCTTCTCCGCGTGAAGGAGCTGGTACTGGATCTCCTTCAGTTCGGCGGTGCGTTCCTCCACCTTCCGGTTCAGCCCCTGGACCAGGTCGCTGATCTCGGCGTTGGCTCGCCGGAGGCCGACCGTCATGTGGTTGAACGACCGCGCCAGCTCCCCCAGCTCGTCGTCCGTATCCACCGGGATGAAATGATCGAGGTCCCCCTTCGAGATCCGGGCGGTTCCCTGGACCAGCTCCTTGACCGGTTTCTCCACGAAGTTGATGAGGATGATGGAAACGACGATGCAGATGGCGAGGACCGAGAAGGCGCTGACGGCCATGACCTGGTTGCGCACCTGGACGACGTGAGCGTCCACGTCGCTCAAGTCCATGGTGACGTCGATCACCCCGAGAACCTTGGTCGATTCGGGGTGCGCGTGGCAACTTGCGCGGGAGCAGTCCGGCTCATTGTACATCGGGTTGATGATCCCGAGGACGCGGTGGACCGCCCCCGGCTTTTTCGGCGAGTCGGAGGAGAAGAAGATCCGGCTGCGATTCCCCGTTTCCAGGCGTTCGAGCGGGGACGCCTCCAGGTGACACCCGAAGCACGCCTCGGCGCGCTTGTCGACCATCCGGCCCGTCTCGACGTTGTTGTCGCTGGAGAAGAGGATCTTCCCCTCCGCGTTGTAGACCCGCACCTTCTCGATCCCCTCTTGCCGGCCGATCGTTTCCATGATCTTGTAGGCCGCTTCCTTGCGGTTTTCAAGCATGTCGTTCTGGATCGACTTCTTGATCGTTTCGCTGATGCGCGAGGCGGCCCGGAGCATCCCGTTGTTCAGGGTTTCCTTCTGGATTCTGAAGTACATGCCGGCCAGCATGCCGTTCATGATCACGATCATCCCGACGACGCTCAGGATGATCCTTACGCCGATGCTTTTGTACCATTTCATCCGCTGGGCTGTATCTCCGATTTTGTAGACATTATACATAGCTCGCGTATAGTATTCCCGGCAATGCCATGAAACGACTCGGCATCGTATATCACCCCGACTACCTGCTCCACGTGCCGCCGTTCGAGCATCCGGAGTCGCCCGAGCGGTTGCTCGCCATCATGGACCGCCTGGAATCGCGGAAACTGCTGGAGAAGATGGCGCCGATCACGCCGGAGTACGCGGACGAAGGGGACGTCCTGGCCGTCCACGACCGTAAATACCTGAACCGGTTGGAAATGGCGTGCCGCCGGGGGGATCTGACCCTCGACTCGGGGGACACCTATCTGAACCGGCATTCCTACAACGTCGCCCTGCTTTCGGCGGGCGGGGCGATCGCCGGGGCGAAAGCGGTGGCCGAAGGAGCCGCGGAGCGGGCCTTCTGCGCCATCCGGCCGCCCGGGCACCACGCGAGCAGGGACATCGGGATGGGATTCTGCCTCCTCAACAACGTGGCCATCGCCGCGAAGTACCTGCAGGCGAGGCACGACGTCGGCAAGGTGTTGATCGTGGACTGGGACGTCCACCACGGAAACGGCACCCAGAACGTGTTCCTCGAGGACCCTTCCGTCTTCTTCTTCAGCATCCACGAACACCCCACCTTCATCTACCCGGGGACGGGCCGCCGGTGGGAAATCGGCAAGGGAAAGGGGGAAGGGACCACGCTGAACGTCCCGATGTCCCCGGGATCGGGAGACGAAGAGTACCGGGTGGCCTTCGAGCAGACGCTCCTGCCCGCGGCCGAGCGGTTCCGGCCGGAGTTCATCCTCGTTTCGGCGGGGTTCGACGGCCACGCCGACGATCCGCTCGCGGACATCCGGCTCACCTACGAAGGGTACCGGTTCATGACCCGGGCGGTGGTCGGGATGGCGGAACGGTTCTGCGGCGGAAAGCTGGTTTCCGTGCTCGAAGGCGGATACGAAATCTCGTCCCTTACGTCCTGCATCGAAATCCATGTCCGGGAGCTCCTAGGGGAGTGATCCCGGCCCACGGAGGGTGAAGGCATGTTCGTTGCTCGCAGAATGCAGAAAAATCCCGTGACGATGCCCCCAGCCACGTCGCTCTACGAGGCGCAGGAGCGGATGCGGGCGAACAATATACTGCAGATCCCGGTGACCTCGGAGGACGGCAGACTCCTGGGCATCCTCTCCGACCTCGACATCCGCGCGGCCGTCCTCCCCGTCGTACTGCTCCCCGGATACACCGCGGTAGCCGGCGCTGTGGTTGCCAACGTTGTAACCCCGGCCAACACCGATGTTAAGACCGGAGCTTCCTTCGTAATCGGCAGCAACAAGTACACAGTAGAGATCGGAAGAG
>JAJZRM010000293.1 GCA_021802685.1 Deltaproteobacteria bacterium
TCTAAGGCCGCCCTCGAGACGTTGAAGGACTTCGACACCGGCGGGCTCACCCCGGCCAAGATCGGCTTCTCTCCGACCGATCACCGGCCTGCGATGACCGTCAACGTCATGGAGTTCCAGAAAGGGAAAATGACCCTGAAAAAGTCGATCGAACTCCCCCGCAAGGCGGAGTGGCTGGGCCTGTAATCTTCCGGCAAGGGGAGCCGGGGGGAGGGGAATTCGTTCCCCCTCGCCCGGCCTTCCCCGACCCGGCGAATCGAGCGAGATGCCATGCTGAGCGTGAACAACATCGAGGTCATCTACTCCGACGTCATCCTGGTGCTGAAAGGCCTTTCCCTCGTTGTGCCGGAAGGCCAAATCGTTGCGCTGTTGGGCGCCAACGGGGCCGGGAAGAGCACCACCCTGAAAGCGATCTCGGGGCTCCTGAAGTCCGAGGAGGGAGAGGTCACGGACGGGGAGATCCTCTTCGGCGGGCGGAGGATCGACGGCAAGGACCCGGAGGAGATCGTGCGGGCCGGGATCTTCCAGGTCATGGAAGGGCGGCGGGTCTTCGAAGACCTCACCGTGGAGGAGAACCTGCGGTGCGGCGCCCACACGAGGAAGGACCAGGGGAACGTCAAGGACGATTACGAAAGGGTCTACTCCTACTTCCCGCGCCTGAAGGAACGGCGGAAAGGGCTGGCGGGGTACCTCTCCGGCGGCGAACAGCAGATGCTGGCCATCGGACGGGCGCTCATGGCGCGGCCCAAGCTCATGCTCCTGGACGAACCGTCCCTCGGCCTGTCTCCGCTGCTGGTCAAGGAGATCTTCGGGATCATCAAGGACATCAACGACAAGGAGAAAACGACCATCCTGCTCGTCGAGCAGAATGCCCGGGTGGCCCTCTCCATCTCCAGTTACGGGTACATCATGGAAAACGGCAAGGTCGTCCTCGACGGGGAAACGGATAAACTGGCGAACAACGAGGACGTCAAGGAGTTCTACCTGGGGATGACCGAGGTGGGCGCGCGGAAGTCGTACCGCGACATAAAGCATTACAAGCGCCGCAAGCGGTGGCTGTCGTGAATCGCGAAACCGCAGAACCGGGACGTTCCTTAGAACTCCCGCAAAAGAGGGACATACGTGAAGTCCATCTCTGTCCCGGTTCTGTCAGAGTTCTAAGGAACGTCCCGGTTCTGCGGCGATGATCGATCGCGGAAAAGGGTATTTCGACGAGGAGCGGGAAACGATGCCGGCCGCCCGCCGGGCGGAACTGCACCGGGAAATGCTCCGGGATACCGTCCGGTTCGCCTACGATCATGCGCCGGCGACCCGCCGGAAGATGGATGAGGCGGGCGTCCGACCGGAAGACGTGAAGGAGCCGGCGGACCTTCCGAAGATCCCCGTTACCCGGAAGGCCGACCTGAAACATATCCAGAAAGGGGAGCCGCCCTTCGGCGGGTTGGCGGCCGTCCCGCCCCGCGGAATGCGTCGGATCTACGTTTCCCCCGGTCCCACGTTTGACCCCGAAGGCCGGGACGAGAGCCACTGGCGGTGGGAGAAGGCGTTCTTCGCTGCGGGATTCCGCGAAGGCGACATCGTGCAGAACACCTTCAACTATCATTTCTCCCCGGCGGGCCTGATGTTCGACGAGGCGCTCCTTCGGATCGGATGCACCGTCATCCCGGCGGGAGTGGGGAACACCGAGCTGCAGGCCCAGGTGATGAGGGAACTGTGCGTCACCGGCTACGTGGGGACGGTGTCGTTTCTCATGACGATCCTCGAGAAGACGCGGGAGATGGGGATCGCATCGGGGGACGGGCTCAACCTGCAGGTCGCCCTGGTGGCCGGCGAGATGCTTCCCGAATCGTTGCGGGCGCGCCTTCGGGACGAATTCGGCGTCCAGGTGCGGCAGGCATACGGAACGGCCGACGTCGGCTCCCTTGGATACGAGTGCCGCGAGGCCGCGGGGATGCATGTCCCCGACGAGATCCTCCTCGAGATGATCGATCCGGCGACCGGCGCGGCCGTTCCCGCGGGCTCCATCGGCGAGGTGGTCGTGACGCTTCCCAACCGCACCTACCCGTTGGTCCGGTTCGCCACGGGGGATCTTTCCGTTCTCTCCGACGCTCCCTGCCCGTGCGGCCGCACTTCCCCCCGCCTCCTCAAGATCGTCGGCCGGGTGGACCAGGTGACCAAGGTCAAGGGGATGTTCGTCCACCCCGAACAGGTGCTCCAGCTCGAAGGGAAGGTCGGGGAAATCGCTTCGGCCCAATTCGTCGTCACCCGGACCGGCCACGAGGATCGAATGGAGATGCTGATCGTGCTGAAGGAAGGGATCGTCCCGGGCGATTCCCTTACGGAACGCATTGCCGGTGCGGCACGGGAGATCACCCGCCTGGGCGGCGTGGTCCGCTACGTTCCGGAGGAAGCGATCGGGGAACGGGAGAAGAAAATCATCGACCGGCGGAGGTGGGATTGATGGAAGCATCGGCGTTGAACCAGCAGTTGGAAACGTACCTGCGGGTCCACACGTTCCCCCTCGGAATCAAGTCGATCAAGCCGGGGGACCCTCTCCCGGAGAAGGTCAAGATCCCGTCGCGGAACCTCGGGGTGAAGGTGGCGATCTGCCAGGCCGTGTCGATCGCCCGGCGGTACGGCTGGACGATGGCGTTTTCCGGGGGCGACCTGTCGTGCCCGATCGCCAAGGCGGTCTTCGGATTCGAGCCGCGGAACGAGTATTACGAATCGGGGACGCTCGCCGACGGGATGTATGCCTCCTGCAAGGAAGCGGGGGCCCGGTTCGAAAACGTCCTCTCGAAATATGAACCGGGGGAGTACGCCTGGGTGGTCGTCGGCCCCCTGGGACGTATCCGGTTCGTCCCCGACACGGTGTTGGTCTACGGGAACTCCGCACAGGTGCAGCGGCTGGTGAACGGGGCCCTTTACAAGCGGGGGGGCAGCATCGTTTCCGACTTCTCCGGGCGAGGGGATTGCTCCGACATCGTCATCAAGGGGAAAAAGACCGGCGAGCCGCAGGTGATCCTGCCGTGCTCCGGCGACCGGATCTTCGGGATGGCTGCGGACGACGAAATGGCCTTCACGTTTCCCTTCGAACGGGCCGGAGAGATCGTCGAAGGGCTGGAAAAGACCCATGCCGGCGGCATCCGCTACCCGATCCCCATCTTCCTGCGGTACCAGGCGGAATTTCCGAAGTCGTACCAGGAACTGGAGAGAATCTGGGACGAGGAGAAGAAACGGTAAATGTACGCCTTGACTCCGAAGGAGGAGATCCGCGGCCGGATCGCGAAGCTCCAGGAGCGGATCCGGGAGGCGGGCTTGGACGCCGCTTTCCTCGTCCAGAACGCCGACCTCTTCTATTTCACCGGTTCGATCCAGCAGGGGATCCTGGTCGTACCCGCGGCCGGCGAGCCGGTCTACTTCGTGCGCAGGGTCCATGAACGGGCCGTCGAGGAGTCGCCGCTGGCCGAGGTTCTCAGGATCCGGAGTCCGAAAGACGTGACGGCCCACTTCGCGGGAAAGGGAATCGTTTTCGGCAAGGTGGGTTTCGAAATGGACGTTCTTCCCGTCGGCGCCTTCCTGCGGTTCCAGCAGGTTCTCCCCGGCGCCCAACCCGAGGACGTTTCCGCGATCCTCCGCGAGATCCGGGCCGTGAAGTC
This sequence comes from Deltaproteobacteria bacterium, assembly GCA_021802685.1. Taxonomy (GTDB): domain Bacteria; phylum Desulfobacterota; class Deferrimicrobia; order Deferrimicrobiales; family Deferrimicrobiaceae; genus UBA2219. The sequence goes on from JAJZRM010000293.1 coordinate 3,660, forward strand.
TCCCCATGAGGCGGCGATCCTGCGGGAGTGCGGGAGAAAACTCTCGGCGCTCCTTTCCGGCGCGCGGGACAGGATCCGCCCCGGCGTTGCCGAGATGACCCTCCAGGGCGCTCTCCAGGGGGAAGCGATCGCGGAGGGCCACACCGCCATCACGCGGATGCGGGCGTTCAACCAGGACACGGGTCTCGGGTGCGTGATCTCCGGCCCGGACGCGGCGGTTCCATCCTATGCCGATTTTCCCACGGCGGGGAAAGGGTTGGGGCCGTACGTCCCCGCGGGCCAGGGGTACCGGGCGTTCCAGAGGAACGAACCGATCATAGTGGACCTGATGTGGGCCCAGGGCGGGTACCTGGCGGACATGGCCCGGACCTACAGCATCGGCCCGATGCCGGGGAAGATGGAGCAGGCGTACGGCCATTCCGTGGAGGTGATGCGCGCCATCGAGGCGGGGATCCGCCCGGGATCGCCGGCGGGCGATCTGTACGAGACGGGACTGTCGGTCGCCGCGCGGACCCCGTTCGCGGAGAACTTCATGGGGCCGCCGGGATATAATACGAAGTTCATCGGCCACGGCGTGGGGGTGGAAGTGGACGAGATCCCTTTCATCGCGAAGGGATCTCGCCCGGTGCTGAGAT
>JAJZRM010000294.1 GCA_021802685.1 Deltaproteobacteria bacterium
AGTGCTTGTCGAGCAGCTCCGCGAACTGGGAACGGTAGTTGTTCACAAGGCTCACCCCCTCGATGACGATATCGTACACGCGCCAACGGCTTCCGTCCTTGATGAGACGGTAGTTCACGGAGAACTCCTCCCCCCGGGGGGTGACGATCCGGGTGCGGACCTCCGCATACGGCGGGTCCAGCGACTCCTTCCCGTACACGATCTTCTCCCCCTTGTACCCTTCGATCTTCCCTGCGTAGGCGTTTTCGAGAAGTTCCTGGAACAGGGCGATGAAATCCCGGCGCTCCTGCGGCGTCCGCCGCTTCCAATGGATCCCGAGGGACCGCCGGGACATCTCCTCGAAATTGAAATAGGGGAAAAGGTCTTTCCTCAGCAGGGCGCGCCGCTGCGCTTTCCTCGCGTCCCCCTGCAGATCCGGGCGCTTTATGATCGACAGCCCCCGATCGATCGCCCCGCGGATCTGATCCGTGGGCTCTCCGCCCCGGGCGGCGGCGGGAAAGAAAAGGAAAAGCGACAGGAGCAGCGCGAAAAGCGCGCCCGCGGAGCGCCTCCTCCCGCCCGAGGACGTTTTCATTTCGCGCTCCCGGCGCTGCCGTGGATGAACTGCCCGAGCAGCCCCTCGAGATCCACCGCGGACTCGGTTTCCCGCAACCGTCCCCCGGGCGGGATCAGCCGGTCGGAGGATCCCGGGGAAATGCTTACGTATCTGTCCCCGATCAATCCCCTGGTGCGGACGGAGGCGATCGCGTCCTCCTGCAGCGCGATCCCTTTCCGGATCCGCATCTCCACGACCGCCTTGTAGTCCCGGATCGTGATGGAACCGATCTTCCCGACCTCGACCCCCGCGATCTCCACGCCCGCCCCGGGTTTGAGCCCGGCGACGGAGCGGAACTCCGCGACCACGGGAACGTACGCGCTCCCGCCGATTTCGAGCTTCCCCAACCGGAGGGAGAGGAACGCAAGGCAGGCGGCCCCCGCCAACAGGAACAGCCCCACCGCCGTTTCCGGGTTCAGCCGCCTCATCCGCTCTCCCTTCGCCGCCTACATCAATTGGAGCGGCCCGGTGATGTCGCCCTCGACCAGCTGGCGCACGAACGGGTTGACCGAGTTCCGGATGCCGTCCGGCGTCCCCACCTCGACCACCTTCCCGTTGTGGACCACGACGACGTGGTGGCACCACTGGAAAATGTCCGGAAGGTCGTGGCTGACCATCACCATCGTGAAATGGTGCTCGTGGTACGTCCGGCAGATCAGGTGGAGGATGGAGTTCCGGATGATGGGATCCAGCCCGGTGGTGGGCTCGTCGAACAGGATGATCTCCGGGTCCGTCACCACGGCCCTCGCCAACGCCGCCCGGCGGACCATCCCGCCGGAGAGCTCGTCCGGGAACTTCTCCAGCGCGTTTTCCAGCCCCACGTTCCGCAGGATCCGCAGCACCTTCTCCCGGATCTCCCCCTCGGGCATCCCCGACTTCTCCCGGAGCGGGAACGCCACGTTTTCGTACACGGTCAGGGAATCGAACAGCGCCCCGGTCTGGAACAGCATGCCGAACCGCCTTCGGACTTCGTAGAGCGCCCTCCGGGAGTACCGGTTGATGTCCGCCCCGTCCAGAAGCACCTGCCCGCGGTCCGGCTTCATCAACCCGATCATGTGCTTCAACAGCAGGCTTTTCCCGGCCCCGGAGAGGCCGATGATCGCCGTGATCCGGCGGCGGGGGATCTCGAGGGTGATCCCGTCGATCACTTTCCTGCCGTCCAGCGTCTTCTCGACGCCGACCAGCCGCAGGATCGGATCCGGGTTCCCGCCCGTGTACGGCCCGAGCGCGCAAGGCTCGCATTTCGCATTTCCGTTCGCGTTCATCATCATAGGAGAACCGAAGTGAGGAAATAGTCGCACACGAGGACCAGCACCGAGGAGACCACCACGGCGGACGTGGTGGCGTTGCTCACCCCTTCGGCCCCGCGTCCGGTGAAATATCCCTTGAACGTGCAGACCCACGCGATGATGAGGGAGAACGCCAGCGATTTCCAGACCCCGTTGGCGACGTCGGCCAGCTCCACGCTGGCCTTCATCTCCCCGAAGTAGACCCCGCCGTTCACGCCCAGGAGATGCACTCCGACCAGGTACCCCCCGTAGATCCCCACCACGTCGAAGATCGCCGTCAGGAGCGGCACGGAAAGGAGGAACGCGAGAAGGCGGGGGGCCACGAGGAACCGGATCGGGTCGATCCCCATCGTTTCGAGGGAATCGATCTGCTCCCCGATGCGCATGATCCCGATTTCCGCCGTCAGGGCGGACCCGGCCCGCCCCGTCACCATCAGGGCGGACAGGACAGGCCCCAGCTCCCGGATGAGGGAAAGGGCCACCGCGGGGCCCAGCAACCCCTCCGAACCGAATTTCCGCAAGGTGTAGTACCCCTGGAGCGCCAGGACCATCCCGGTGAAGGCGGCGGTCAGGGAGATGACGAACACCGACTTCACGCCGATGAAGTGAACCTGCCGCAAGATGTTCCCCACCCGGTACGGCGGCAGCGCCGCGCGGACGAGGGCGGCGCCGAGAAAGATCCCCATCCTCCCGAGGAACCCCGTTGCGCGGAGGACGCGGGCGCCCAAGGCCTCCGCGAAGGAAAGAACGGTCTCCGTGATCATGTCCTATAGATAGCCCCGGAGCCGAAAGGGTTGCCGAATTACGGAAACCTCCGGGGGGGAACGAACCTCTATTTCATGGAGGACTGAAGATACCGATGGAGTGCCGATACCCGCGCCGCCCGGCGGCGCTTCTGCTGATCCTGCTCCTGGCGGGAGCGCCCGCGGCATCCCTCGGAGCGGACAACGACGCCGCTCTCCCCGCCGCCGTCTCACCCGCCGCTCACGGCAACGCCGCCGCGCCCGAAAACGCCGACGTCTCCCCGTCCCCTCCCGTTGAAGAGGGGGAGACGGAGCCGGCGCCCTCCTCCGGGCAGGAGGAGGCGCTGGAACCGTCCTTCGGCGAAGAGCCGCCGCCCCGGACCGCCGACCCGCTTCAACCGGTCAACCGGGCGATCTTCGTGTTCAACGACAAGGCGTACTACTGGTTTTTCAAGCCGGTGGCGAAGGGATACTCCTACTTGGTTCCGCAAGGGGTGCGAAAATCGGTGCGCAACTTCTTTTCCAATCTCGCCGCCTCCGTCCGCGTCGCGAACCACCTGCTCCAGGGGAATCTTCGCGCCACCGGGACCGAACTGCTGCGGTTCACGCTGAATACCACGATCGGGCTGGCGGGGCTGTTCGATGCCGCAAGTGACGGGTTCCATATCGAACGGAAAGACGCGGACCTCGGACAGACCCTGGGCAGGTACGGCCTGGGGCAGGGGTGGTACGTCGTCCTGCCGATCCTGGGTCCCACCACCCTGCGGGACGGGGCGGGGCTCGCCGGGGACGCGTTCCTCGACCCGTTGTCATATATCCGCCCCCCGGAAGCCGCGATCGGGGTCAATGCCTACAAAATGGAGAACAACCTGTCCCTCCGCATCGGGGAGTACGAGGACCTCACGGTCTCCGCGCTGGACCCGTACGTCGCGGTCCGGGACGCCTACATGCAACACCGCGCGGCCGTGGTCAGGAAGAAGCCGTATTGACTTATCCTGTTGATTTCTGTATGTATTTCTTCCTGCGTTTTATTTCCGGATGGGGGGCGGCATGGGGAACATCGGAGATTACCGGGAAACCCGGAAGAACTTCCGGTGGAACGTACCGGACGAATTCAACTTCGGAAGGGACGTGATCGACCGGTACGCGAAGGACCGGACCAAGCTCGCCTTCTTCTACGAGGACGCCGGGGGGAAAAAAGCGAAGTACACCTTCTGGGAAGTGAGCCGGATCTCCAACCGTGTCGGGAACATGCTGCGCGGCCTGGGCGTGGGGAAGGGGGACCCGGTCCTCGTGCTCCTGCAGAACGTTCCCGAGTGGTACTTCACCGTCGTGGCGGGGAACAAGATCGGGGCCCTCGTGATCCCGTGCTCCGACCAGCTGCGTCCCAAGGACCTCATCTACCGCGCCCTCCATTCCGGCGCGCGCACCATCGTCACCTGGGACGCCAAGGCCCCCGAGGTGGACGAGATCCGCAAGGAGTGCCCGGACCTCGTGAACTTCATCTGCATCGGAGGGAAACGGGACGGCTGGATCTCCTACGACGAGGAGACGGCCAAGGCGCCGCCCGATCTTTCGATCGAACCGACCCGGTCCGCCGACCCCGCGCTGGTCTACTACACCTCCGGGACCACGGGGAACCCGAAGGCGGTGAT
>JAJZRM010000295.1 GCA_021802685.1 Deltaproteobacteria bacterium
ACGAGAGCGCCGAATCGCGGGCGCGCCGGGCGCTCGCCGAATACCCGGACGTTCCCGCCACGCCGAAACTGCAGTCCCTGCTCGCCCGGGCGCTGGAGAAGCAGGGAAAGAAGGAGGAGGCTTCGGGGATCCTCAAGGCCCCGGGAGAGAAACACCCGGCGCACGGAGGAGGAAAACGGTGAGCCGCAAGCTGGCCGGACTGATCCGGTCGGGAAAGAACGCCTTCGGGAAAATGGACTACCGGAGGGCGGAACGGCACCTCCGCGCCGCCGTCGAAGGGGGCGCGGAGTACCCGGACATCCATTACACCCTCGGATTGATCGAACACCAGCGCGGCAACTACCGGCAGGCGGTCGAACAGTTCGAGAAGGCCGTCACCCTCAACCCCGACTACACGGAAGCCCTGCTCTCGCTGTCCATCACGCTGAACGACATGGGCCTGTACGAGGAAGCCCGGACGGCGTACGACCGCGCCTCGATGATCCTCTCCCGGCACGGCGTCCCGCCCGAGAGGAACATGGTCCGCGGAAGGCTCGCGAACCTGCACAAGGAGCTCGGAGAACTGTACCTCGCTCTCGGGCAGCACGACGAGGCGATTTCCGAATACCGGAAGGCGCTCTCCGTCGCTCCGGGTTACCCGGACCTGCGGGTGCGGCTGGTGTCGGCGCTGAGGGAAGCGGGGCATCCGGAACAGGCGCTGGCCGAGGTGGAAGCGTTCCTGTCGGAATCGCCCGGCAACGCGGCCGCCCTGACCCAGAAGGGGATCCTCATGTACCTGTCGGGGAACCGCGCGAAGGCCCGCCACGCCTGGGAGGAGGCGCTTTACCGGGACCCGCTCAACCGGGTCGTGCAGGTGTACCTGAACACGCTGAACCGCGAGCAGCCCTCCGGCTGATTCGGCGGGGTTACCATCCGGACAGCGTGGCGAGCGCCTCCGGCAGCTTCGCCGGCGCGGAACCGCCGGCCTGCGCCATGTCCTTGCGCCCTCCCCCGCCCCCGCCCACCGCGGCGGCCGCCTTCTTCACGATGTCCGACGCGGAAAACCTCCCCGTGAGGTCGGAAGTTACGCCCGCCACGAGATGGCACCTGTCCCCCTCCCTGGCGCCGAGGAGCAGGATGCCGCTCTGAAGCTTCGCCTTGACGCTGTCGGCCAGCTCCCGCAGCGCGGCGGGATCCATCGGTTCCACCTCGGCGGCCACGCGCCGCACGCCCTCGCGCGTTTCCGCCCCGGCAAGGATCTCTCCCACGAGGTCGCGCGCCGAGCGGCGGCGCGCTTCCTGGAGCGACTTCTCCAGCGCCTTGATCTGCGCGAGGAGCTTGCGGACCCGTTCCGGCGCCTCGGGGGCCGCGACCTTCAGGTCGCGGGCGACGGCGTGAAGGGTTCCCGCCTCCTCCTGAAGGCGCCGCCAGGCGGGCAGCCCCGTGACCGCCTCGATCCGGCGCACCCCCGCGGCCAGCGCCCCTTCGGACAACACCCGGAACAGCCCGATCTCCGCGGTGTTCCGTACGTGCGTGCCGCCGCACAGTTCCCGGCTCACTCCCTCGACGGTCACCATGCGGACGATGTCTGCGTACTTTTCGCCGAAGAACGCCATCGCCCCCGCGGCGACCGCGTCTTCGTATGGAACCTGCTCCCACCGGACGGGCCGCGCCGAGAAGACGGCGGTGTTGACCTCTTCCTCGACGGACGCAAGCGCCTCCGCGGAAAGCGCCTCGAAGTGGGTGAAGTCGAACCGCAGCTTGTCGGGCCCCACGTAGGACCCGGCCTGCCGCACGTGCGTGCCGAGCGCCTTGCGCAGGGCCGCCTGAAGCAGGTGCGTCGCCGTGTGGTTCCCCTGCGTGATCCGCCGCTTCGGTACGTCCACCGCCAGGTGCGCGGCCCGCCCCTCCCGCACCGTGCCTTCGGCCACCCGGGCGCGATGGATGACGAGGTCCGCGGAAGGACGGCGGGTGTCGGTGACCTCGAGCAGGAATCCGTCCCCGGTGATCGCGCCGGTGTCGCCCGTCTGGCCTCCGGACTCGCCGTAGAAGGGCGTCACGTCCGTGACGACGTCGACCTCCTCCCCGCTGCCCGCGGAAGCGATGCGCACGCCCCCCAGGAAGAGCGCTTCGACGCGCGCTTCGGCGGCCTGCCGCTCGTAGCCGACAAAGGTCACGGACGCTCCGGAACGGGACAGCTCGGCCGCAACGGCGTCCTGCGCGCCGACGTCGCCCCCCTTCCACGACCCCCTCGACTGGGCGCGCTGCTTCTCCATCTCCGCCTCGAACCCGGCCGAGTCGAGGACCACTCCGCGCTCCCGGCACAGGTCGGCGGTGAGGTCCACCGGGAAACCGTAGGTGTCGTACAGCCGGAACGCCGCGTCGCCGGGGAACTCCTTCGCGCCCGCCTCCGCCATGCGGGAGAACTCCTCTTCCACCATCCGCAACCCCGCGTCCAGGGTTTCGAGGAAACGGCGTTCTTCCTGGAACGACACGGTGTCGATGAACGCGGCGCCGTCCCGCAGCTCCGGGTAGGCGGAGGAGAATTCCCGGACCACGGTCCCCGCGACCTTGTGGAGGAACGGCCCGTCGAACCCGAGCTTCTTCCCGTGGCGCAGGGCGCGGCGCATGATGCGCCGCAGGACGTACCCCCGCCCCTCGTTGGACGGCATGATGCCGTCGGCGACCAGGAAGGCGGTCGCCCGCGCGTGGTCCGCGATGACGCGCATCGCCGCGTCGAGCGCGGGCGCCTCTCCGGGCGGCTTCCCGCATAGGCGCGAAATCTCCGACAGGATCGGCCGGAACAGGTCGGTGTCGTAGTTGCTGCCGACCCCCTGGACCACCGCGGCGAGCCGCTCGAGCCCCATCCCCGTATCGATGCTCGGCTTGGGCAGCGGGGTCTTCTCCCCGTTTTCGGCCTGGTCGAACTGCATGAAGACCAGGTTCCAGATTTCCAGGAACCGGTCGCAGTCGCATCCCACGGCGCACCCGGGCCGCCCGCAGCCGGTCCCCTCCCCCTGATCGTAGATGATCTCGGAGCAGGGGCCGCACGGTCCCGTGGGCCCCATCGCCCAGAAGTTGTCCTTCTCGTCGAACCGGACGATCTGCGAGGCGGGGAGCCCCATCGTCCCGTGCCAGATGTCGTACGCCTCGTCGTCCTCCCGGAAGACGGAAACGGTCATCCGCTTCCCGTCGAGGCCGATTTCCCGCGTCAGGAAGTCCCACCCGAAGAAGATGGCGTCCTTCTTGAAATAATCGCCGAAAGAGAAGTTCCCCAGCATCTCGAAGAGGGTGTGGTGCCGCGCCGTGTAGCCGACGTTTTCCAGGTCGTTGTGCTTGCCGCTGACGCGGAGGCACCTCTGGGCCGTGGCCGCCCGTTTCCAGTCGGACGCCGCGAGGTCGAGGAAATACTCCTTGAACTGGACCATCCCCGCGTTCGTGAACAGCAGGGTGGGGTCGTTCCCCGGAACGAGCGAAGCGCTGGGGAGAACCTTGTGTCCGTTCCGCTCGAAATAGGCGAGGAAGGCGGCGCGCAGCTGCGCTCCCGTATTGGGCATTTAGTCGTCTCCTTCCGAAAGGTAGGCCGCCCGGCGGCCGACCGCTTTCCGGCAGACATCCGGCGGGAATCCGCGGCCGGCGAGAAACCGGTACGCCTTCGCGGCGGCTTCCCTCCCGGTGGGTATCCCGCCGCGATATTTCTTCCGCAACGCCTGCGCCGCGGCGTCGGCCACGCGTTCCGGGGAGGAATCCTCCCTCAGCGACTCCTCGACGAGGTCCCGCGGGAAACGGCGCGACGCCAGTTTCCAGGCGATCTTGGCGGGGCCGTACATGCGCCCCTCCCGGTAGGACCGGACGAGCTGCCGGCACAGGGCCGCGTCGTCGAGGAGCCGGAGATCGCGCAACCGGGCGAGGACCGGCAGGACCTCCGACTCCGGATGCCCTTTCCGCATCAACCGGAAAGCCACCTCCCCCTCGCTCAAGGAGCGGCGGGCGAGCATTCCGATGGCGAGTTCCAGGGGGTTCCCCGGGACGGCCGCGCCGCCTTTACGAATTCTTGTTCGCGGGGCCGTCCTTGTCAAAGTCGTCCCAGGTCAAGTCCGAGGTCGAGGAGACGCCCCGCACCCGCAGCGCGAAGTCGTCCGGGTTGGTGGCCTGCCGCAGCGCCTCGTCGAGCGTGATGAGGTTCTCCTTGAGCAGGGCCATCAGGGACTGGTCGAACGTCTGCATGCCGTAGCTGACGAATCCCTGCTGGATCGCCTCCCGGATCTTTCGGG
>JAJZRM010000296.1 GCA_021802685.1 Deltaproteobacteria bacterium
TGCTCCGGGGCGCCGCCTCGGCGGCCCGCCGCCGAGGCCCCGCCGCGGATACCTCCCGCCGTTCCGGAACTCCCCGCGCAGCTCCCCGCGGCGACGAGGCCGTCCGACGTCGTGGGGACCCGGTTCCTCCGGGTCCTCATCGAGGAAGGGGCGGGCGCGGCGACGGTTTCGGCGGACACGGTGCGGGCATGGGAACCCGGCGGGAAACTGGCCGCGGAGGCGACGGGCGATGTCCTCCTTGCCGCCGTCGGCGACCGGATCCGGTTCAACGGGACGAAACTGATGGGCGATGCCATCGACATCGCGGGCCTTCCTGCGCTTCGGATGGGAGGCCGGAGGGTGGGGGGGCGGCTGCGCGTCGTCGCGCGGAAGGGGCGCCTTCTCGTGGTCGCCGTGGTCCCGCTGGAAACCTACGTCTCCGCCGTGGTCAGCCGCGAGGCCCCGCCGCTGTTCCACCCCCAGGCGCTCGCGGCGCAAGCCGTCGCCACCCGCACATACGCCTCCGGCATGGCGAAGAAACCGCGCGATCCGTCGTACGATGTCGTTGGAAGCGTGGAAGACCAGGTGTTCGACGGGATCGACAACGTCGCGGAGGTGTTCCGGAACGCCGCCGAGGAAACGCGCGGCCTGGTGCTGTTGTACCGCGGGGAGCCGGCCCGTACCGTTTTCCATTCCACGTGCGGGGGGCGCACCGAGTCCGCCGCGAACGCTTGGGGGACGGAGGTGCCGTACCTGAGGTCCCAGGCGTGCGAGGACTGTTCCGACAGCCCCGCATACCGGTGGGAATACCGGATGTCCGACGCGGAAGGCCGCCGCGTGGCGCGGGCGATGGGGATCCCGCCCGGGAAAGACCTCCGGATATCGATCGCCGGCCGGACCTCCACGGGGCGGGCGGCCCGCGTAAGGATCTCGTCCGGGGGCGTCACCAGGGAAGCGCAGGCCGCGGTATTCCGGAAGACCGCCGGCTACGCCCGGGTGCGAAGCCTGTGGATGGAGATCGTCCCCCGAGGCGGCGGATGGCTCATCTCCGGGCGGGGGTACGGACACGGCGTGGGAATGTGCCAGTTCGGGGCGAACGGGATGGCGAAGTCTGGCAGGGGGTTCCGGGAGATCCTCGCGCGCTACTTCCCGGGCGCCACGCTTGCGAGGGAAGCTCCCTGAAGACCGGGCTCCTGGAGTACGAACTGCCCGAAGGCCTCATCGCGCAGCGCCCGGCCCCCCGCCGCCGGGACGCCCGCCTGATGGTCCTCTCCCGCGCGACCGGGGAGGTCTCCGACCGGGTTTTCCGGGATTTTCCTTCCCTGCTTCGGAAAGAGGATCTCCTCGTCGTGAACGACACGAAGGTCATCCGCGGGCGGTTGCGCGCAAAAAGCAAGGGAGGCGGGGCCGTGGAGGTGTTTCTCCTTTCCCCCGCCGGTTCGGACGCCGCGGGAGGGGAGCGCTGGGAAGCGCTGGCGCGCCCGTCGAAGCGGTTGACGGAGGGGGAAACGTTCCGCGTCGGCGGCGAGCTGGAGGTGCGCATGGAACGTCGCCGGGACGAAGGCCGGTGGGAGGTCGCGCTCTCGGCTTCCGGCGCCTCCCTTCCGGAAATCCTGGATCGGGTGGGGGAAGTTCCGCTGCCGCCGTATATCCGCCGGCGTCCCGGCGATTCCGCATGCGGGGAGGACGCCGCACGGTACCAGACGGTATACGCCGAGCGTTCCGGTTCCGTCGCCGCACCCACCGCGGGGCTCCACTTCGACGAAGAGATGCTCCGGCAGATTTCGGAGGCGGGGGTGGGCATCGCCCGCGTGACGCTGTCGGTCGGGTACGGGACCTTCTCCCCGATCCGGACGGAAGAGGTGGAACGCTACGAGATCCATCCGGAACGGTACCGGTTGCCGCCGGAGGCCGCGGCGGCGGTCGACGCGGCGCGCGCCGCTGGCGGGCGGATCATCGCGGTGGGCACCACCAGCGTCCGGACGCTGGAGACGTGCGCCGCGGATGACGGCGCCGTGTCCTCCTCGGAGGGAGTCACCCGGCTGTTCCTTTATCCGGGGCGGCCTTTCCGGGTCGTGGACGCCATGCTGACGAATTTCCATTTGCCGCGTTCCAGCCTGCTGGCGCTGGTGATGGCTTTCGCGGGGGTCGATGCGGTGAAGGCGGCGTACCGCGAGGCCGTGGCGCGGCGTTATCGATTTTTCAGTTACGGCGACGCCATGTTCATCTCATGAGGCCGGTACACCGCACGCCGCGCCGGGGAGTCGTGAATTGACGCTCCGGTTCACGATCGAGGCGAAGGATCGCGGCACCCCCGCGCGCGCCGGAGTGGTGGCGTCGGAGCGCGGTTCCTTCCGCACCCCCGCGTTCATGCCCGTGGGGACCGCGGCGACCGTGAAGGGGGTGTGGCCGGCGCAGCTCCGGGAGATGGGGTACGGCTGCATTCTCGGGAACACTTACCACCTCTACCTGCGTCCCGGGCACGAGCGGGTGCGCGGCCTGGGCGGACTCCACCGGTTCATGGGGTGGGACCGGCTGATCCTCACCGACAGCGGGGGATTCCAGGTGTTTTCCATGAGCGCCCTGAGGAAAGTCTCCGACGAGGCGGTTTCGTTCCGCTCCCACGTGGACGGCTCGGCGCACATCCTGACGCCTGAACTCGCGGTGGAGATCCAGGAGACCCTCGGGTCGGACCTGCGCATGGCGCTCGACGAGTGCGTGGCGTACCCGGCCGAACGGCGGGAGATCGAGGAAGCGGTGCGGCGGACCACACTGTGGGCTGAGCGGTCCCTCTCGGCGCGCCGCCTCCCCGATGGGGGCATGCTCGGAATCGTCCAGGGGGGGATGTTCGCGGACCTTCGCCGCCGCAGCGTCGAGGAGATCTGCGCCCTGCCTTTCGAAGGGTTCGCCATCGGAGGCGTGAGCGTGGGGGAGGGGAAGGAACTCCAGAGGGAAACGGTGGAACGCACGGCCCCGATGCTTCCCGCCGATGCGCCCCGGTACCTGATGGGGGTCGGCACTCCCGGGGACCTGCTCTACGCGGTGGCCCGCGGGGTGGACCTGTTCGACTGCGTCCTCCCGACCCGGAACGCGAGGAACGGGATGATGTTCACTTCCGCCGGACAGGTGACGGTCAAGCAGGCGCGGTACAAGGACGACTCCCTCCCGCCCGACGAGCGGTGCGGGTGCCCCACCTGCCGCACCTTCTCCCGCGCCTACCTGCGGCACCTTCACATGCAGGGAGAGATGCTGTCGTCGATGGCCATGACCGTCCACAATCTAACGTTCTACTCCCGGCTCATGGAGCGCGCACGGGAGGCAATTTCCCGTGGAAACTTCGGGGAATTTATGAAAGAATCACTCGGTTCAGGCATCGAATGAGAACGCGTCGAAGGAGGGAAGAAGGCCGATGATACCGACCGGTGTGGCGTACGCGATGGGCGGCAGCCCGGGAGGAGGAGCCTCCGGCGGGGGCGGACTCATGGGGCTCGTCCCGATCCTGCTCATGTTCGTGATCTTCTACTTCCTGCTCATCCGGCCGCAACAGAAGCAGGCGAGGAAACAGCAGGAGTTCATCAGGAATCTCAAGGTGGGCGACCGGGTCGTGACCACGGGCGGCATCCACGGGGAGATCAAGGGGCTCACGGAAACCACCATGACCCTCGAGATCGCCGACAAGGTGCGGGTGAAGGTGACCCGGAGCGCGGTTTCGGGCACCAGCCAGGATGCGGCCGTGCCCGAGGGACAGAAATAACCGAAAGACCGGCAAAGACGACAGGAATCGAAAGGAGCATCCGAGCGCAATGAGGAAGAGCATCACCTGGAGGATCACCATGATCGCCGTCCTGACGGCGGTCTCCATCGCCATCCTCGTTCCCTCGCTGACCGACCGGATCCCGGCGGCGTGGAGCGGGAAGATGCCGAAAATAAACCTCGGCCTCGACCTGCAGGGAGGCGTGTTCCTGCGCCTCCAGGTGGAAATCGACAAGGCGATCGAGAACACCGTCCAGCGGTACGCGGACGACGCCCGGGCGGTGTGCCGCGAAAAGGGGCTGCCGGTCCTCGGGTTCCAGAGGGCGGGTGCCGACGGCTTCTCCCTGAAATTCCCTCCGGGCGATTTCGCGGGGCGCGCCCAGACGACCCTCAAGGAGGAGTTCCCCTCCCTCGACGTGTCGCTGGGCGAGGTGAAGGCCGACGGGGCGGCGGTGACGGCGCGGATGAAGCCCGCCGAGGTCCAGGCGATCCGGACGAACGCCGT
>JAJZRM010000297.1 GCA_021802685.1 Deltaproteobacteria bacterium
CTCATCGCCTCCTCGGCGGTCCCGATCGAAGAGATTCCCGACCGCGGGAAAATCCCCGCGCGGATGGCCGCGATGCTGGAGACGGGAACCATCCGGATCCCTCCGCTGCGGGAACGGAGGGAGGACGTGCCGCTGCTGCTGCACCACTTCCTCGAGGAAGCGAACCGGGAACGGAAAAAACCGCTGAAAGGTTTCACTCCTTCCGCGCTCTCCATCCTCGAGCCGTACGACTGGCCGGGGAACGTGCGCGAACTGCGCAACCTCGTGCGCAACATCTCCGCGAAGAAGAAGCAGGGCACGATGATCGACGCTTCCGATATCCCGCCGGAGATCCTCTACAGGCAACTCCGGAAAAAGGAACCCCCCGACCCGGTGTGAAGGGAGACCTCCCATGAAAGCGGCGTTTTTCCGCAAGCACGGCGGACCGGAGAAGATCGAGTTCGGCGAGCTGCCGGATCCCTTCCCCGGCCCGGGCACGGTGCGCGTGAAGGTCAAGGCGGGAGCGCTGAACCACCTCGATATCTTCGTCCGGAACGGCATGCCCGGGATCCCGGTGGTCCTGCCGCACGTGATGGGCTCGGACGGAGCGGGCGTGGTCGAATCGACCGGCCAGGGAGTCGCCGGCGTGAAGCCCGGAGACGAGGTCGTCCTGAATCCCGGCATCAACTGCGGGGAGTGCGAATATTGCCGGGCGGGGGAACACTCCCTCTGCGTCTCTTTCCGGATCCTCGGGGAGCATGTCCCCGGCACGTTCGCGGAGTATGTCGTCGCCCCCGCGGCGAACGTCTACCCGAAGCCCGCCGGGCTTTCCTGGGAGGAGGCGGCGGCGTTCCCGCTGACCTTCCTCACCGCGTGGCGGATGCTGGTCACCAAGGCGCGCGTCCGGCCCGGCGAATCGCTGCTGATCATCGGCATCGGGGGAGGCGTGGCGGTGGCCGCCCTGCAGATCGCCAAGCTCCTGGGCATGACGGTGTACGTCACCTCCGGAACCCCGGAAAAGCTCGCCCGGGCGAAGGCGCTTGGGGCCGACGAGGGGATCGACCACGCCCGGACCGACTTCGCCGGGGAGATACGGAAACGGACGGGGAAACGGGGCGTCGACGTGGTCCTCGATTCCGTCGGAAAGGCCACTTGGAAGCAGTCGATCGCGTCCGCGGCCAAGGGCGGCCGGTTGATCACCTGCGGGGCCACCACCGGTCCCGACCCGCAGACCGACCTGACGCGCATCTTCTGGAACCAGCTGACCGTCTTCGGTTCCACCATGGGGACCCACGGCGAGTTCGCGGGGATGTTGAAGATCTTCGGCGACGGGAAGTTGAAACCGGCGGTCGATACGGTGCTTCCCCTCTCCCGCGCCCGCGAGGCCGTGGAAATCCTCGAGGGGAAACGGCAGTTCGGAAAGGTCGTGCTGCGCGTCGATTGACGGTGCGAGAGGCCTTTGGTACGGTAGCGGTGAAGAAGGACACCGACGAAAGGAGAAACCGCGATGATCACCTTCGAGTACCGATTCGATATCCTTCCCGGAAAAGCCGCCGATTACGAGAGGTACGTCAAGGGGCCGGGGAAGAACATCTGGAGCAAGTACAGGGGCGTGAGAGCCGTGCGGAAGTACAAGAGCATGCTGGGCGGCTCCTCGCCGCAGCGCGTTGTGCAGGTGGATCTCGATTCCCTCGGTGCCCTGGAAGCGATCCTGGCCGATGCGAACTTCAAGAAGGCGAAGGAGAAGTTCCACGGCCTGGTGACCCACGTCTCCGATTCCCTGCTCGTCTCGGCCTGACGCGCCGGGCCGCGGCCCGTTCGGCTCAGGGGGACACTCTTTCCCACCGGGGAGGGACACTCTTTCCCTCCGCCCCAATCAGATCAAGAGTGTCCCTCTTTCAAGAGTGTCCCCCTCGTCCTCGTTGCTTCAGGATCTCCTCGTAGACCTCCTTCCGGGAAACCCCCTCGCGTCCCGCGATCTCCTTCGCCAGGTCCCTGGACGACCCCGAGGCGTCCTCGAGCGCCTCCCGCACGATGTCTTCCACGGACCGCACGATCCGCTTCGGCGCGCCGGCGACCACCACGGTGATCTCCCCGGGGACGCTCTCCCGCCCGGCGATCTCGTCGAGCAGGTCCGGCAGCGCACCGCGGAGGACTTCCTCGTGCACCTTCGTCAGCTCCCGGACGATGCAGGCGCGCCGGCCGCCGAACGCCTCCGCGGCGTCGGCGAGGAATGCGGCGATCCGCTGGGGGGCCTCGTAGAAGATCATCGTCCGCGTCTCGCCGGACAACGCGGCGAGCGCCTTCCGGCGGCGGGCCGGGCGGTTCGGGAGGAATCCCTCGAACGTGAAGCGGTCCGTGGGCAGGCCCGAGATGACGAGGGCGGCGACCAGCGCCGACGGCCCCGGAATCACCTCGACCGGGATCCCGGACGCCACGGCGTCCCGCACCAGCTCGTACCCCGGGTCGGAGATGCCGGGAGTCCCCGCGTCGGACACCAGGGCGACGTTCCCGCCTTCCCGCATCCTTCGCAGCAGCCCCGCCCCCGCCCGCGCCTTGTTGAAGTCGTGGAAAGCCGTCATCGGCGTGCGGATCTCGTACCGGTTCAGGAGCTTCACGGTGCGCCGCGTGTCCTCGCAGGCGATCAGCGGCACCTCGCGGAGGACCCGCAGGGCGCGCATGGTGATGTCCTCGAGGTTTCCCAGCGGCGTGGCGACGACGTACAACGTCCCGACGCTCATGTCTACCTCCTCCTCCGGGCCATCACAGGGAAGCTGTCTCGAATGCCGGCCTGTTTCCGATACGGGCCGTTACAGCTTCCGGTTATCTATGACCCGCCGGGCCTTCCCCTCGAACCGCTCGAGGGTCTTCTTTTCCACGAGCTTCACTTCCACGCTGATCCCCAGCTCCTGCGCCAGCCGCTTCCGGATCTTCTCCACCATGTCCCTCTGGTGCCGCATCTGGTCGAAGAAGATCGATTCCCCCGCCTCCACCAGCACCGTCGCCTCGTCCATCGCGCCCTTCCGCTCGACGACGATCTGGTAATGGGGCTCCGTCCCCTCGATCTCGAACAGGACGTGCTCGATCTGCGAAGGGAAGACGTTGACCCCCTTGATGATCAGCATGTCGTCGGTGCGGCCCGTCACGCGGCTCATCCGGCGGCCCGTCCGCCCGCACGGGCAGTCGCCCGGCAGCAGGCGGGTCAGGTCCCGCGTCCGGTACCGGAGCATCGGGAACGCCTCCTTGGTCAGCGAGGTGAGGACCAGCTCGCCTTCCTCGCCGGGAGGAACCGGTTGAAGCGTCTCCGGATCGATCACCTCGATGATGAAATGGTCCTCGTTGACGTGAAGCCCCTTCCGTTCGAGGCACTCCCCCGAGATGCCCGGTCCGATGACCTCGGAGAGCCCGTAATTGTCCGTGGCGACGATCCCGAGCTTGGACTCGATCTCCTGGCGCATCGCGTCGGACCACGGCTCCGAGCCGAACAGCCCGTACCGCAGCGACAAGGCGGAAACCGGGATCCCCATCTCCCGGATCGTTTCGCCGATCAGCAGCGCGTAGGAAGGCGTGGAGACCAGGGCGGTCGTCTTGAAGTCCTTCATGATCTGGATCTGGCGCGCCGTGTTCCCGCTGGAGGCGGGGATCACCGAGGCCCCGACCCGCTCCGCCCCGTAGTGGAGCCCGAAGGCGCCGGTGAACAGCCCGTACCCGAAGGCGATCTGGATGACGTCGTCTTTCGTCACCCCCCCGGCGGTGATGATCCGCGCCACCAGGTTGCTCCACGTCCGGATGTCGTTGCGCGTGTACCCCACCACGGTGACCGAGCCGGTCGTGCCGGAGGAGGCGTGGACCCGCACGACTTCCCGCATCGGCACGGCGAACAGGCCGTACGGATAGTTGTCCCGCAGGTCCGCCTTCGTGGTGAAGGGGAGGCGGGCCAGGTCCGCCAGGGAGCCCACGTCCTCGGGGGTGATCCCGAGGGAGTCGAACTTCTTCCGGTAGAACGGGACGTGCGCGTAGACGCGGTTGAGCGTCGCCTGCAGGCGCTCGATCTGGAGCTGCTCCAGTTCCTCGCGGTCCATGCACTCCTTGTCGGGTTCCCAGATCATCGGCTGACCTCCTTCCTGGTCCCTTCAAAAACCGTTTCCGGTTTTTACGTCTCCCGCTCCCGGCCCAGGTACGCCCGCTGGACGTCCCGGTTCGCCAGGAGCTCCTCGGAGGACCCCTGCAGCACGACCCGCCCCGTC
>JAJZRM010000298.1 GCA_021802685.1 Deltaproteobacteria bacterium
TTCCACCGGGAGTCGGGCGCACCCGACAGGTACCAGTTTCCCCCGTTGTCGGCCAGGATCATTCCGTAGGTCTTCAGCGCCTGGAGAACCACGCGGGCGCCCGGCGGGAAGCCCGAAATGTCGAACCCGGCCTTCAGGCGAACGCGCATCCCCATCGGAGGCAACGTCGGGTCGGTGCTTGCGCCGGCGAAATGCCGGGCAGGGTAAACGTAAGCGCGGCGTGTTCTCGCGGCCGTGAAGCGCAACGCATGACGGATGACCTTCCCCTCCATCACCTCGTCGTAACGGACCAGCCCCGGGAAGATGGGCAACCCGGCGGCGTCGGCGGATGTCCACCCCGCCGGCCGAAGAACGTTCGAGGAGAGGTCGAAGATCGCCCCCGAGCCGGCGGTATAACCGGCGCCGGACGGATAGGCGGCGAACAGTTCGTAGAGCATCCAGTGATCCCGATCGACCACCAGGATGTGCCGGTCCCCTTGCGAAGCCGCCCCCCCTTCGATCGGCGCCCCGGGAGGAACCGGGTACGGGCCGGGGTCGCTCTCGTCCGCGTACTGGAACGACACGGGAACCATCGGCGTGTCCCCGGAAACCACGACATAAGGGATCCCGAAGGGTCCGCCGTTCCAATCGGCCCCGAAGTCCGGATGAAGCGGAGCGGTCCGTCCGATGCTGTCGATCAGGAGGTCGGAATCCGGGTCCACCGGGTCCGCATCGATCGGCGTGTTCCACGGGTTGTCGTCGGGAAAAGGCCTTGCCCCTTGCAGGCTCGCGTTGACGCCGAGGGCGGGCGTGCCACCTGTGGCGGGTTGGGAAGACGGGGTGCCGGAGTCGCCGCCACCGCATCCCTGGAGCAGTAAAAGGACGGCCAATACCAACGAAGCCATGATCGGTCCCCCAGGTACCTACGATAAACGGCTTGGAACGACAAATTCGTAATTCATTCACACGCCCCGGAAATGCTCGCACAATATCGCAGCCACCTTTCTCGACAGCAGCAGGCCGACGTGGGAGGCACGGACGACTACTGCGCGGGCGCCCGCTACTCGTGTCTCCTCCACGCGGATCAGCCCGTCGTGCGGCTTTGCCAGGCCGAAAAGGATCCCCGTCCCGATCGGCAGATCTCCCGCGATGACCAACAACGCCCTTTCCCCGGTCCATCGCGGGGACCGCTCCAAGACTCCTTCCCGGGCGAGGGCCCCCATGAGCCACCGTCCCGGGCCGGACCGGGAGAGCTTCGCGCCCACCGCGCTCCCCGCCATCGGCGTTCCGAGCATCGCCGCCCGCCCGGGTCGATCCAGTTCCCCTTCCGCAAGCATTCGCGCGATGACGACGCCGCCCAGGCTGTGGCCGACCAGGTGGACCCGCTTCCCTTCTATTTTTCCGATGAACTCCCGCAAGGCGCGGACCGCCCCGGCGAGCCCGCCGCGCCAGGACCGGTACCGGAAATAGTGCGGCCGGAAGCCGGCTTGGGCCAGCCGCCCTCCCAGCACGCGCATCTCCCTTCCCGTCATCCAAAGCCCGTGAACGAGCACGACCGGATCCCCGCCCGCAGGCCCGTCCCTTCCCGTTTCCGCCACGCCCCCCTCCCGGCCCGGATTATATCTCAACGGATGATGGTACACTGTTCGCGTGACCGGAACCGTGACCCTTCCCACCTGGGTTGTGGCCGTCCTGGCCCTCCTCGCGGCCCTCGGGGCCCTTGATCGCCTGCTCGTTCCCGGCGCCCGTTGGTTCATCCGCCGCCGCGTCAACACCGTGCTGGAAGAGATCGGCAAGCACCTCCACCTCGAGATCCGTCCCTTCACCCTGACGAAACGCCAGGTCCTCATCGACCGGCTGACGTACGATCCTAAGGTCCTCGAATTCGCGGACGCCCACGCGCGGGAAACCGGCATCCCAAGGGAAGTGGCGATGACGCTGGTGCGGAAGTACGCGAAGGAGATCGTCCCCGCCTTCAACGCCTACGCCTACTTCCGGGTCGGCTACTGGCTCGCCCGCCGCACCGCGCGTGCCCTCTACCGAGTGCGGGTGGGGTTCGCCGACGAGGAGGGGATCTCCGGCGTGGACCCGAGGGCGAGCGTCGTGTTCGTGATGAACCACCGCAGCAACATGGACTATATCCTCGTGGCGTACCTGGCCGCCACGCGCACGGCCCTGTCGTACGCCGTCGGCGAATGGGCTCGGATCTGGCCGCTCCAGGCGCTCGTCCGCTCGCTGGGAGCGTACTTCATCCGCCGCGACTCGAAGGATCCGCTCTACCGCCTGGTCCTGGAGCGTTACGTGTCGATGGCAACGGAGGGCGGCGCCGTGCAGGCGATCTATCCCGAAGGAGGATTGACGAAGGACGGCGCGCTGCGCCCCCCCAAGCTGGGGCTGCTCGACTACATGACCCGTTCCTTCGACCCGAACGGGGGTCGGGACATCGTCTTCATCCCCGTGGGGATCAATTACGATCGGACCCTCGAAGACCGCAGCCAGGTGCTCGCGTTGTCCGGCGAGACCCCGCGCAGGAGCATCCGTTTTGCCGCCGCCACCGCGCTCCGGTTCGCCCTGCGGAACCTTTACCGGATGCTGCGGGGACAGTGGTACCGGTTCGGATACGCCTGCGTCAATTTCGGTTCTCCTCTCTCCATGCGGAAATATTGCCGGAGACGCGGCATCGACCCGCGCGCCCTATCCAAAGAGGAGCGGTTCCGTGAAGTGCGGACGCTGGCGGACACGCTGATGGGCAGCGTGGGGAAGGTGGTCCCCGTCCTCCCGGTTTCCCTGGTGGCGACGGCGCTCCTGCGGAGCCCGGAATCGCGGCGCAGCGAGCTGGAGATCAAGGCGGATGTGCTTCGGCTGATCGGCGAGATGAAGGAAGCGGGGGCGCACGTCTACATCCCCAGGGCGGACCAGGACTACGCCGTCGCCGTCGGGGTGCGGATGCTCACCCTGCGAAAGCTGGTTTCGGAGGAGGAGGGGATGTACTCGCCGCTTCCGGAGGAGCTCCCGTTGCTGCGATACTACGCCAATTCGATCCGACACCTCCTGCCCGCCGGCCCCGCGGCGACCGTGCCGTCTTCGGGCGAATAAAGGACGTTAAGGCGAACCCGCGGTCAACCCCTGGCCTTCGGCGATTTACCTGAATGATTTTGAGCGGACCACAGGCATTCGATTATGCCATTCGAAAGTCTTTCACTCATCCAGACGGGCAACCCTTCCAGGAACGCCTGAAAATCCTTAATGCCGATAACATGTACCCCTCTGACCCTTTCCGTCACCTGCACATCCGCGTCCGTGAACACAATCACCGGTTGAGGGGTCAGAATACAGACCCCTTTCCCCGCGAGTAGATCCCGAAAAGAGTAGCTCTGTACCCATGCCTGTTTGATAAAGTCCTTCTCAAAGGGAAGTCCATCCCTCAATAACTTCTCCCCATGTTTCGTCACAACGCCTTGATGGTTTTTCGTTTCGATCGTCAGAATCCCCTTCGGCCCTACCAAGATGTAATCGGTGGTTCCCTTTTTCGTCGCGAAATCGTTGATCACGAAATAATTATCCGGAAGCGCACCCAATAGACCACCAACGCTCTCTTCCGTTTCCGCCCCTTGTCTCCATGCAATCGCACGATCGGTAAATTTTTCATTCTTATCACTCGTTGCTTCCGCCCAAGAATAAATTTTCACGCCGACGATCACCAAAACGGTGAGGCCGAGCGATGCGATGGCCTGGATGCTTCCCATGTACCGGTAGATCCCTCCGATGGAAAGGAACAGGAAGAATGACCCGATCGTAAAATGTGAATACGCCATCTTCCGGGGGACAAGCCCGGCCTTCCGATACGCCGCTGCTCCCTTCGCGTCGGGAAAGTCAGTCATGAGTTTTCCCCCTCGGCAATCCATCCGATGTTCACCGGGCGGCGCAAATCGGGCACACATCCCGGTAGCTACCCAGGAATGATGTCCCAATACGTCTTTTCGGAATCTTCGGCTGGAATATTTAACGGAAAATTCGATCGTTCGCTATTGCACCGGCGGCTTACGCGTTTTCCTTGGTCCGATGCGCCAGTTCCTTGAGAAGGACCTCCTTTTCCGCCAGCGAGGCCCTGAGCGCCTCCTCCATCCGCTTGCGCTCCGTGATGTCCTGCGCGGTCCCGAATCCGCCGAGCAGAACGCCCCCGGAGTCGAAATCCAGCTGCGCCCGCTCCCGGACCCACTTCACTTGTCCGCACACGACGATC
>JAJZRM010000299.1 GCA_021802685.1 Deltaproteobacteria bacterium
GCGAGGAACCCGACCAGGAGGAAGTTGAGCGTCATCACCAGGACCCATATCCAGAGGGCCTTGGGGTTCCCCGCCAATAAAGCCAGGATCACCCCGAGCTGCGCCGAGCAGGGGATGGCCAGCGACAGGAGCAGGGTGGCCAGCACGCGTTCGCGCTTGGTCTCCAGCGTCCGGGTGACCATCGTGGCCATCGTGTCGCACCCGAACCCCAGCACCATTGGGATTACCGCCCGGCCGTTGAGGCCGATTTTTTTGAACAGCCGGTCGATGAGCATCGCCAACCGGGGGAGGTACCCGGTGTCCTCGATGACGGAGAAAGCGATGAAGAAGGTCGCCACGATCGGGAGGATGATCGCCACCGCGTACCGGATCCCCAACGTGACGATCCCGTACTGACCGACGAAGAGGTCCCTGGCCACAGCCCAAGGTACCGCGATACCGACCCACTTGATGACAAAGGGGTTGACGTGCTCTCCGAAGACGGTGTTCTCCAGGAAGTCGACCGCCGTCTGGGCTCCGAAGACCCCGACGAACTCGTAGAGGGCATAGAGCGAAAAGAGAAGGATGGGGATCCCGTAAACGGGGTGCATCATCCACCGGCTCAGTCGCTCCCCGAAAGGGGGGGCCCCTTTCTTATCCGCCCGGAACACCTCATCCGCAATCCGGTTGGCATCCTCCTGTCTTGCCAACGCCAGGGCATAGTCCGCCCTGGGACGGATGTTTTCCCGGGTTTGCCGCACGATCCGCTCAATCTCCTCCCGGTCCGCGGAAAGAAGTTCCTGGACGATCCCCTGGACTTCGGCGTCCTCCTGGAGGAGCAGGAGCGCCAAGGCCCGTTTCCCGAGAACGGAATCGACCGGAAGCAACGACTCGATCTTTGCGGCAGCATCCTCGACGCTATCCGGATAGGTAACCTTTCGCCCTGCGGACGCTCGCGGGTGGCCGATGATCTCACGGAGCTGCGGGATACCGACGCCTGTCACGGACGAGGTGACCGCCACAGGGACACCGAGCATTGAGCTGAGTCCCCCGGCGTCGATTAGCACGCCCAGCCGATCCGACTCGTCGATCATGTTCAGGACGAGCACGACGGGGAGCTCCCCCTCGATGAGCTGCAACGTCAGCGGAAGCATCCGGGCCAGGTTCTTGGCGTCGACCACGTGCAGGACGGCGTCGGTCTTTTCCTGGAGCAGGATGGAGCGGGTGACCCGCTCCTCTTCCGTCAAGGGGCGAAGGGAGTACATCCCCGGGGTGTCGATGACCTCGAACTCCCGTCCGTCCCACCGGGCTTTCCCCCGGCTCACCTCAACCGTGGTTCCCGGATAGTTGGAGACGGACACGTACGCGCCGGTCAGCCGGTTGAACAAAAGGCTTTTTCCGACGTTCGGGCTGCCCACCAGGACCAGCTTGGGAAGCCCTTCCGGCACGGCCTCGGAAGCCTGGCGGCAACAGTTTGAATTGACGACGGCGGCTTTCACGCGGGAGAACCCTCCTCTATCGTGTTGTGGATTCGGCCTTTGGTTCCGTTCGACCCCCAAAGGAGTCTCATGCTGTTTCCGATGACGAGCAGCGACGCTCCCATATCCGCGGCGACCCCCATCCAGAGGGTGGCCATCCCCACGGTGGCAAGGGCGAGGAACAGTGCCTTGGTCACCAGGGAGAAGGCGACGTTGAACCGGATGATCCGCAAGGTGCGGCGTCCCAGGCGTACAGCGAAGGGAAGCTTGCGCAGGTCGTCTCCCATAAGCGCCACGTCCCCCGCCTCCAGCGCCACGTCGGTCCCGGCCGCCCCCATGACCACCCCCACGGTGGCCAGGGCCAGGGCCGGGGCGTCGTTGATCCCGTCACCCACCATCGCCACCTTTTTCCCCTTTTCCACTGCCTCCCGGACCAGCCTTACCTTGTCCTCCGGCAGGAGCCCCGCATGGACCGTGTCGATGGGAAGCTGCGACGCGATGGCCTTTCCCGTCTCCGGATTGTCTCCGGTCAGCATGGTCAGCTCCTTTGCCCCCAAGAGGTGCAGCTCGGCCAGTCCCACGCGCGCCTCCTCTCGGGCAGTGTCCCGGATGGCGACCATCCCGAGCGGCATCTTCTCGATCCCGATCAGCACGACCGTTGCCCCTTTGCGCTCCCACTGCTCCACAGTCGCCCGCTGGGGCCCGCTCAACCCGGATCCGTTATCGAACAAGGTCGGATTGCCCAGGAGGTAGATCCCACCGTTCACCTTTCCGCGGATGCCCATCCCGGGAACGGCCTGGACGAACGTCGGCACCGGCAGCGCGTCAGAGACCCCATTCTCTCCCGCGGCTTCCAGGATGGCGCCGGCCAGCGGATGTTCCGAGCGGGATTCGAGGGCCGCGGCCAGACGCATGAGTTCGCTCTCGGGAAGATCGCAAAAGGATTGGACATGGACCACCTCCGGCTTCCCCTTGGTCAGGGTTCCCGTCTTGTCGAAAAAGAAAGTACGTATCCGCCCCAGTTCTTCGAGATAGACCCCGCCCTTGAACAAGATCCCCTCCCGGGCCGCCCGCGTGAGGCCACACACGACGGATACGGGCGTCGAGATCACGAGCGCGCACGGGCAGGCGATGACCAGGACCACGAGTCCCCGATAGAGCCAAGTGGAAAACGGTTGACCGAACAGGAGCGGCGGAGCGACGACGAGCGCGAGGGCGAAGGCGATCATCGCCGGCGTGTAGTAACGCGCAAACTGCTCGATGAAGGTCTGGCTCCGGGCGCGCAGCGCCTGGGCGTTCTCGACGAGATGGATGATCCGGGCGAGCGAACTGTCCGAGGCGGGTTTCTCCGCACGGACTTCCAGCATGCCCCGGCCATTCAGACTCCCTGCGAGCACGCGGGCGCCGGGCGTCTTCGCAACCGGCACCGATTCTCCTGTAATCGGCGCCTGGTTCACCGAGGAGGAACCTTCCAACACAGTCCCGTCCACCGGAACTCGTTCACCGGGGCGCAGGACGACTACGTCACCAACCATGATCCGGTCGACGGGCAGCCGGGTTTCCCCATCCTCCCTGCGGACGGTGGCCTCCTTCGGGGAGAGGTCGAGGAGGCGCCGGATGGCGTTTCGGGCCCGGTCCATGCTGCGGGCCTCCAGGAGTTGCGCCAGGGAGAAGAGGAACATCGCCGAAGCCGCCTCCGCCCACTCTCCGATGATGAGGGCGCCAACGGCGGCGGTGGCCATGAGAGTGTTCATTTCAAGCTGGCGATGGCGAAGGGCCTGCCAGGCTCGGCGAACCACATACCAGCCGCCGGAAAGCGCAGACAGGAGAAGAAATGTCATGCCAATCTGTGGCTGAACCTTGAAAAATTGAAAAATCAGCCCGGCCGCCAGCGCAAGACCCGAAATGGAGGTCGCCGTCACGCGTCCGTATCGCTCCCAATAGGAGAGCGCCTCCGCCGTACGGTCGTCGACGCATGCCTTGAATCCCGCCTCGGAGATCGCCTGCGTGATGCGTTCGGGCGTCACGGCGTGGGGGTCGAACTCGACCGTCAGTGTGGAATCGGCATAGGAGGGAACAGCCCGGCCCACTCCCGCAAGGGCAGATAGCACGGACAGGATCGGAGTTGATTCATGGGCGCAATCCATTCCCTCCACCCGGAAGACACGTCGCGACACGAGCGCACAGACGTCTCCGCAGGAACAGTTCGCCGACTCTCGCTCTTTCACGCTTTCCATTCTCCCTCCTCCTCCTCCGCCCATCATCATTAACGCCTGAACATATATTCATACGACTAAACAAAAAAAATATGGGTGTTTACCCCGCGCTTTCGCGGACCTTCTCGACCCTCTCTCGGATTTGATCCGCCCCTTCGCGGACGTGACGCAACGCCTCCTTCATCAGGCCGTCGATATGGGCATCGTCGAGCGAATAGAAAGCCATCTTTCCTTCCTTTCGGTACCGGACCAGTTTCTGGCTCCTCAGTACCCGAAGCTGGTGCGAGGTCGCCGACTCACTGATCCCCAAGAGCTTGGCCAGGTCGCAGACGCACAGTTCCTCGACGGAGAGAGCCTGGAGGATCTTCACGCGCGTCGGGTCCCCAAGCGTACGAAACGTCTCCGCGAGCGACAGGATCTCCCGATCCGGGGAGAGGACCTGGCGG
>JAJZRM010000300.1 GCA_021802685.1 Deltaproteobacteria bacterium
TTCCTCGAGGTCCAGGAACATTACGCGAGAAACATCGTCATCGGGTTCGCGCGGATGAACGGGCGGTCCGTCGGCGTCACGGCGAACCAACCGGCGATCCTGGCCGGCTGCCTCGACATCAACTCCTCCATCAAGGGGGCGCGCTTCGTGCGGTTCTGCGACGCCTTCAACATCCCGCTGCTCACGTTCGTCGACGTGCCGGGCTTCCTCCCGGGGACGGCCCAGGAGTACGGCGGGATCATCAAGCACGGCGCGAAACTGCTCTACGCCTTCGCCGAGGCCACCGTCCCCAAGGTGACCGTGATCACCCGGAAGGCGTACGGCGGGGCGTACGACGTCATGGCGTCGAAGCACATCCGCGCGGACGTCAACTACGCGTACCCCACCGCGGAGATCGCGGTGATGGGCCCCGACGGCGCGGTCAACATCATCTTCCGGAAAGAGCTCGTGGCGTCCGGCAACGCGGAACGGACGAAGGCGGAACTGGTCGCCGACTACCGCGAGCGGTTCGCCTCTCCCTACAAGGCCGCCGAACTCGGCTACATCGACGAGGTCATCAGCCCTTCCGAGACGCGGCCCAAGGTCATCAAGGCGTTCGAGATGCTGCGGAACAAGCGCGACGCGAACCCGCCGCGCAAGCACGGCAACATCCCCCTGTAGGAGGTAACGCGGTGTTCCAGAAGATCCTGATCGCCAACCGGGGGGAAATCGCCGTCCGCGTGCTGCGCGCCTGCAGGGAGCTGGGGGTCCGCTCGGTGGTCGTCTTTTCCGAGGCGGACCGGAAAAGCCTCCACGCGCGGTACGCCGACGAGGCGCACTGCATCGGCCCCGCGCCGGCGCGGGAGTCGTACCTCGACATCGACAAGGTCATCGAAGCCGCCAGGAAGAGCGACGCGCAGGCGATCCATCCCGGGTACGGGTTCCTCGCGGAGAACCCGCGGTTCGCGGAACGGTGCGAGAAAGAGCGGATCCGGTTGATCGGGCCCTCCGCCCACGCGATGCGGACGATGGGCTCCAAGACCCTGGCGCGGCAGACCGTCGCGGCGGCCGGCGTCCCCGTGGTCCCCGGGACCCTCGAGCCGATCGCCACCGACGCGGAGGTCGCCCGGTTCGCGAGGGAGATCGGCTTCCCGGTGATGCTCAAGGCCACCGCCGGGGGGGGAGGCAAGGGGATGCGCCTGGTGCGGGAGGAGTCCGACCTGGCCTCGTTCCTGCGGATGGCGAAGTCCGAAGCGAAGTCCGCCTTCGGGGACGACTCCGTGTACGTCGAGAAGTACATCGAGAACCCCCGCCACATCGAGATCCAGATCCTGGGGGACCGGTTCGGGAACTACGTGCACCTGGGCGAGCGGGAGTGCTCCATCCAGCGGCGCCACCAGAAGGTGATCGAGGAATCCCCCTCGGTGATCGTGACCCCCGAGGTCCGCGAGGCGATGGGGAAGGTGGCCATCGAGGCGGCGCGGGCGGTGAAGTACGAGGGCGCGGGAACGTGCGAGTTCCTGATGGACCGGAACCGCAACTACTATTTCCTCGAGATGAACACGCGGCTCCAGGTGGAGCACCCGGTCACGGAGATGGTGACCGGGATCGACATCGTCAAGGAGCAGATCCGCGTGGCGGCCGGGGAGAAGCTCTCCTTCCGGCAGGAGGACGTGAAGCAGGCAGGGCATTCCATCGAGTGCCGCATCTACGCCGAGGACCCGGACCGCAACTTCATTCCCTGCCCCGGCGTGATCACGTCGTTGCGCGTGCCCGGAGGCCCCGGGGTGAGGGACGACTCCGGCGTGTACGCCGGGTTCGAGATCCCCATCCATTACGATCCGATCATCTCCAAGCTGATCACGTGGGGGAAGGACCGGGAGGAGGCGATCGCCCGGATGCGGCGCGCCCTGTCCGTGTACGTGGTCACCGGAGTGAAGACCACCGTCCCCTTCCACATCCGCGTGATGCGGAACCGGCACTTCATCGAGGGGAACTTCGACACGAATTTCATCGACCAGGTCTTCTTCAAGGAGGAGCGGCAGCGGCCGCTCGAACACCAGGAGATGGCCCTGATCACGGCGGCGATCCAGGCGTACCGGGAGGAGCGGATGCGCTCGATGACGAGGCGGGCCGGGGATGCGGAAGGTCCCCGCTCGATGTGGAAATACGCCGGCCGCCCGAGTGGCCGGAAGCTCGGGTAGCGGCGGCCATGAACTACGTCGCGACGATCGGCGGACGGGACGTGAGGATCACGGTCGAGGAGACCGGCGGGTCGAACTACGTGGTGACGATCGACCGGGAGGAGCACCTCGTGGACGCGCAGCAGATCGCCAGCCAGCTCTGGTCGGTCCTGTACTGGAACGCGGTGTACGAGGTCGACGTGACGCGGCACCCGGCGGACGAGTACGAGGTGCTGATCCGCGGGGACTGCCACAAGTTCACCCTGATGAACGAGCAGCGCAGGGCGATGATCCGGGCCGGCGGAAAGGGCGCAGCCGGGAAGGCGATGGTCACGTCCCCCATGCCCGGCAAGGTGGTGCGCCTCCTGGTCGTGGAAGGCCAGGAGGTGCAGGCGGACCAGGGGGTGATCGTCGTCGAGGCGATGAAGATGGAGAACGAGCTCCAGTCGTCGGTGGCGGGAAAGGTCAAGGAGATCTTCGTCCGGGAGGGCGAGGTCGTCGAACTGGGGGCGAAGCTGCTCCTGGTGGAGTAGGGGGGCGACGTTGGGCAAGGGGAAGCGGGACATCCGGGCGGCGCGGGAGCGCTGGGAACGGGGCGCCCTCGCGGACGCCGTCGCGAGGTCGCCCGAGCGCCGCGCGCGGTTCGAGAGCACCTCCGGGGAGGAGATCGCGCGGTTGTACGCGCCGGACAGCGTCGAGGGGTTCGACTACCTGCGGGATGCCGGTTTCCCCGGCGAGTACCCCTTCACCCGCGGCGTTCAGCCGACGATGTACCGGGGCCGCTTCTGGACGATGCGCCAGTACGCCGGCTTCGGGAACGCGCGCGAGTCGAACGAACGGTACCGGTACCTGCTGGAGCACGGGCAGACCGGCCTGTCGGTGGCCTTCGACCTGCCCACGCAGATGGGGTACGACTCCGACAGCCCCATGTCGGCCGGAGAGGTCGGGAAGGTCGGCGTGGCGATCGACTCCCTCGAAGACATGGAGATCCTCTTCGACCGGATCCCCCTCGCGGCGGTCTCCACCTCGATGACGATCAATTCGACCGCGGCGATCCTCCTGGCGATGTACATCGCCGTCGGCGAGAAGCAGGGAGTGGCCCCCGAGGGCCTGAACGGCACCATACAGAACGACATCCTCAAGGAGTACATCGCCCGGGGGACCTACATCTACCCGCCGGCCCCCTCGATGCGGATCATCACGGACATTTTCGCGTTCTGCAAGGATGTCGTCCCCCGGTGGAACACCATCAGCATCTCCGGGTACCACATCCGGGAAGCCGGGTCGACGGCGGCGCAGGAGATCGCCTTCACGCTGGCGAACGGCATCGCCTACGTGCAGGCCGCGATCGACTCCGGGATGTCGGTCGACTCCTTCGCGTCCCGGCTGGCGTTCTTCTTCAACGCCCACAACGGCTTCCTCGACGAGGTCGCCAAGTTCCGGGCCGCCCGCCGGCTGTGGGCGAGGATCATGCGGGACCGGTTCGGCGCGAAGGACCCGCGCTCCTGGATGCTGCGGTTCCACACGCAGACCGCCGGCTCGTCGCTCACGGCCCAGCAGCCGGACAACAACATCGTCCGCGTGGCGATCCAGGCCCTGTCCGCCGTGCTCGGCGGGACCCAGTCGCTCCACACCAACTCGCGGGACGAGGCGCTGTCCCTCCCCTCGGAGGCGTCGGTCCGGACCGCCTTGCGGACTCAGCAGCTGATCGCCCACGAGGGCGGCGTGGCGGACACGGTCGATCCCCTGGGGGGCTCCTACTGCGTGGAGGCGCTGACGTCCGCCATGGAGCGGCAGGCGGAGGAGTACATCCGGCGGATCGACCGCATGGGCGGCGTCATCGCGGCGGTGGAGGCCGGCTACATCCAGAAGGAGATCCAGGAGGCGTCGTACAGGTATCAGTTGGAAGTGGAGCGGAAGGA
>JAJZRM010000301.1 GCA_021802685.1 Deltaproteobacteria bacterium
GGGACTTACGAGTCTTCTGGCAGAGCATCAACGCCTTGCGTGTCTTGCATGAACCGCCGTATGCCGAACGGCACGTACGGTGGTGTGGGAGGCTGGGGGCCGTAAGGCCCCCAGCCTACCCGATTTACGGGAGCGGAATGTGACCGTTTACGATGTTCATGTCCATTGGTTCGACCTGCGCAATTGGAACCCTTCAACGGTGGAACTTCTCAAGAAAATTACGAATAATAAATCTGCCGATATGACCGCCGGATTGGATACCCCGAAGAAATACGCAGATTATCTTAAAAAGCAAGGTTTATCGCGGGCGATTATCCTTGCCGAGCATTGTCCGATGGTCGATTTGACACTTTCCGAGATGGTAGCCGAATTCTGCAGGGGCGAAAAAGATTTCTTTATTCCCTTTGCCAGCGTTAATCCAAATTTCGATCCGGCTCCAGAGAAGAAGGTAGAACATTATATCACCGATCTGGGAATGAGAGGTCTTAAATTATTACCATCGTATGATTTTTATTATCCGAATGAGCCACGGATGTACAAAATCTATCAGGTTGCCGAACGATTGAAAATTCCCGTCATGTTCCATGTCGGGTCCTCGAAATTCCAAGGTACCAGGATGAAATACTGTGATCCAATCTATATCGATGATATCGCACAGGATTTTCCGGACCTGACGATCATCATGTGTCATGGCGGGAGGGGTTTTTGGTATGAAAAGGCTTTTTTCCTCTCGACGTTTCACAAGAACATTTATATCGATGTGACTGGACTTCCGCCAAAAAAATTACTGGATCTTTTCCCTCGAATGGAGTCGAATATCGATAAATTCATGTTCGGAAGCGATTTTCCGGCAAATCCAAAAGATATTAATGAAATCATTGAAGATATATTGAACCTTCCAATGAAAGACAGATCGAAGGAAAAACTTCTATATAAAAATGCAGAGAAGGTAATCGATTTCTCGTAACGTGGACCAGGGTTTATCCAACAGCGATGAAGAAAAGGAGGCGGTATGAATAGATATATGATGATTATTTCTTCCCGCAGCACTCCTTTATCAGGGGGTGCATAAGGACGTGACGAGGATTCGCAAAGAAGGAAACGTCGAATACCATTTCGTTCCTCCGGACGATTTCCGGAAGTTCGTGAGGGACCGGAAAGAGCGCAAACCCCTATCCAAAATTCTTACAGCCAGGGAAGCCGTGATGAAATTTGTCACCGACGGCGATTACATCGTCTACGACTTCTCCAGCCTGACGCGGGGGCCGCAGGCTCTCATCCGGGAAGTGATCCGGCAGAAGAAGAAGGATCTCTGGATCGGGGCGGAGTTTACACTTCATGAATCGTCGCTCCTTGTCGGTTCGGGATGCGCCTCGCGGATCGATGTCGGCTTTCTCGGTTACGGAAATTACATCGGGCAGGCCGTGTGCAAAGGTCGCGTCAAGGCGTTCGAATGGACTAACGGCGGCCTGGCGCACCGCCTGCTGGCAGGCGCCCGCGGAGTCCCCTTCCTCCCAACGCGGGACCTCCTCGGGTCGGACAATCTGGCGGTATCTTCCGCGAAGATCATCGAGGACCCTTTCACGGGGTCTCCCGTCTGCCTCGTTCCGGCGCTTAACCCGGACGTGTTTTTCCTGCACGTTCACCAGGCGGACATCTACGGCAACGCCCGGATCTTCGGGACGAACCTGTTCGCCCTCGAGGCGGCGATGGCGTCACACCGGGTCATCGTGTCCGCCGAGGAGATAGTGGAAACCGACGAGTTCCGGAAGGATCCGATGCGGACCACGGTACCGTATTTCCTCGTGGATGCTGTCGTGCACACGCCCTTCGGCGCCTACCCGGGAGCCATGCCTGCGCGGTATGACATCGACCTCTCCCATGTGGGCCGGCTGAACGACATCGACAGCGACGAAAAAATGCAAACGTACCTGCAGGAGTTCATCTACGACGTGGCCGATCATGAAGAATTCCTCGACTTGAAGGTGGGTGCCCGGAAGATGAAGGAACTCCGCTTCAAGGCGACGATCATCGAAGGCTACCGGTAAGGGGGCCCGCGTGCCAGACACCGTACAGTTCACCGACACCGAGTTCATGATCGCCCAGGGAGCGAGGCTCCTTGAGAACGGGAAGACGATCTTCGTCGGGTGGGGGATTCCGCAAGTGGTCGCCATGCTGGGGCAAAAACTCTACGTCCCCGATCTCCTCCAACTCTTCGAGTTCGGGGCCATCGGACCGCAACCCGTTCTTCCCTTCGTACGAGGAACGATGGGAGGCCCCCAGAACGTGTACAGGTCGGTGCAATGGAGCAACATGAACTGGGCCTTTGCGTATTCCGCCTCGGGCTACATGGATTACGGCATGCTGGGAGCGGCGCAGATCGATCCATACGGCAACATCAACTCGACCTTCCTGGGAGGGACGTTCGAACATCCCGAACGGCGCTTCCCCGGGAGCGGGGGCGGAAACCAGGTCGCCTCGCATTGCTGGAAGACGATGATCGTGATCAAGCACGAAGGACGACGGTTCGTGCCGAAGGTGGACTTCATCACTTCGCCTGGATACCTCACGGGACCGGGCGCCCGTGAAAGGGCGGGTCTTCCCGCTGAAACGGGCCCTCACCGTGTCATCACGTCCAAGGCGCTCTTCGGATTCGATGAGACCACAAAGCGCATGAAACTGCTCGCCGTCCTGCGGGGACTTTCCCCGGAAGAAGTGGTCAAGGAGATGGCCTTCAAGCCCCTCATCGCCGATACGGTTACCGAGATACCTCCTCCGACGGCGGACGAACTACGAGTCCTTCGGGAGGAAATCGATCCATCCCGTATCATCATCGGCCACTGAGGGAATCCGGAATTGACGGAGGGCATTTTTTCCTATCGCCGGAGGGTTGGCTTCGGGGAATGCGATTCGGCGCGCATCTATTTCGCCCCGCATGCGATCGACTACGCCGTGGAAGCGGTCGAGTCGTGGTACGAGTCCGTGCTCGGGGTTTCCTGGGTCGCCATGGTCGACCGGCACGGCCTCGAGGCGACGATCGAGCACATCGAGTGCGAATACAAACGCCCGTTGGTTGCCGACCAGATGTTCCAGGTGCGGGTACGGGTTGTCCGGATCGGGCCCTCGCAGATCACCTTCAGCGCGGCGGGCGAGGGCGATTCCGGCGATACCTATTTCCGGGTCCGTCTCGTGGCGAGTTTCCTGCTCCGGAACCACGGCATCCCGATCCGGATACCTCCGGAGTTTCTCGACCGGATCGGCATGTACCGGGAACGATGCGGCGAGGTGGGCACGCTACCGGACGACGACGATCCGCCGGACAACGTTCCGACCCGGCCCATGGGGGGGGCCGGTCGGGAGAGGACAAGACAGCTTCACCCGCTGCAAAGCCGTCCGACCGGCGCGGTTCCGTTTGCCCGACAGCGACGAGTGCACTATGGAGCGTGCGGGCCCTCCGGGAAGATCTATCCGCCGAAGGTTTTCGAATTCGTCGTGGAGACGGTCGGGGAATGGTTCGTGGAAGTTCCCGGGATATCGTGGCTGGAACTGACCGCCAAGCGCGGGCAAGGCTCCCCGATCGTATCCGCTGCCTGCGAATATTTCCTTCCCATGACTCCGGGGCAGATGATCACCATCGTCGTTCGGGTGCCCCGGTTGGGAAGAGCGAGCATCGGGTACGAAGTCGCGGGATACGATGCCGACGGCGAACCGTGCTTCGAATCGCAATTGACGTCCTGCTTCATCGATCAGAATACCGGGTTCCGTCCGATGCCGATCCCGGAGGAGTTCCGGAGGCGGATCCAGGCGTACCGGGCGGCTTCGGGGGATGCCTGAGGGATCCACAGGGAACCGACTCTCCGGGATCTTATCCGCGCCAACCACCACCGCGTGGCGCTCCTGGAAGTAGCGGACCCCGGGATCACGGCAGACATGGATACGCCGGAAGATTATCGTCGTCTCGAAGAACGCTTTCCCCCGCCCGGCCGCAGCGCCACCTGAAGGCGCGAAACAGGGCAATGGGCGCACGTGGAGACGTTTCGGTTATCCCGCATCTTTCTTCGCCGCACCGTTTTCTCGATC
>JAJZRM010000302.1 GCA_021802685.1 Deltaproteobacteria bacterium
AACGCCCGGACCCGGCGCCCGATCTCCGGGAAAAGGTACCCGGCTTTCAGCTTGAGATAGTGTTCGTTGACGCGTGCCATGTGGGCGAGCCCTCCATTGCGGAATCGACGGCGTCCGAAGAAGATATCAGATGGGATATCATTGCTGTCCGGTTAAAAACGAGGTCGATCTCCAAATAGGTTGATATCAAGGAATAAAAGCACTACATTCGCAGTTCATCGCGATGGCGTTCGCCCAGTTGACCGGGCGGGACAGTCTCCGCACCATCGAATCGTGTCTCTCCTCCCACCGGGAGAAACTCTATCACGTGAGGATGCGGGGAAAGATCTCCCGATCCACCTTGGCCGACGCGAACGAGACAAGAGACTTCCGGATTTATCAGGACCTCGGTTATGCATTGATCCAGACGGATCGTACTGATCATCGCGGCGACCACGCGTCCGGCAGCGTGCATCGGCGTCAGGCACGGATGGTTCTGATTGCCATGCCGAACCGTCCGGCCCGATCTCCGCGCCCTCCTGGCGCCCGTAGAGTGTCTTGATCGTCGTGTCGACGTCGAGAATCCACGGCTCGGACAACGCCGGGGCGATGCTGCGCATCAGGTGCCTGCGCATCCAGGCCGCACCCGTTTCCTCGTCGATCAGCCCAAGCATGCGGCGAAGGGCGTCCTTGCTGACGATCCTGCGCATCCAGAGAACCTGCGGGCCGACGCCGTCGCCGCGCAACGCCGTGACGTGCGCGTAGCGCTTGTGACAGGCCAATACCGACAGCATCCACATCCCGAGGATGTCCCGGTTCGTCGGAGCGTTCGGCCTGGTGCACGAAAGCGGACAGTCGCCAACCCAGTCGTCGAACACGCCGGCGTTCTTGAGAAAGTCGGCGAAGAACGCCAACTGTCCGATGGGCGTGGCGCTGGAATCGGTGTCCCACTCGATGTGAAGTCGTCCGCCGAAGGTGTCGACCTGTATCGGTTCCGCCCCGCACTCCTCGCGTTTTTGCAGGGCCAAACCCCGTTCACCCATCGGGTGAGTCCTCCATGCCGTGGAATATCGCGATTATGCATCGCTTTCAGGTCAACAGTCGAGTTCAACTGCCGTTTATGGGATTATTCTGAAAAGCGGGGGGTGAATCAATCCGCAAACCGGCAGCCCCAGCCGGCGCATGGGCGCCGGCTTCAGGCCATTTTTGACAGCACGTCCGGCAGCATCCTCTTGCCCAGCGTCAGGTCCGCCACGATTTTTTGAGGATTATAACCTTCCGGCTGGAGAGGAAAACGGGGACAAGGTCAACCCCTCTTCCGGTCGGGAATCTGATAAAATAACTGACATTTTGAATCAAGTCGGTTGCCGCAGGAGGTGCGACACGGATTCTTCCCGGCTTGTGCCAACGGCGGAACAAGCCTTGCTTGAGGCCCATGAGATTCTCCACCGATCCGGAGTAGTACCGTCAGATAAGCTCCGCCCCATGATCGCCCGGGCGTGGGAACGTTGTATGAAACTGGGGGTCGACCCCCGGTCAGGTCAATGCCCCCGTAAGGTTACTGACGACGAACTCCATGCCCGTCTCGATAAATATGACTTCCTTCTGAAAGCTGCCGCTCCCTTTATGGAGAGTATCTGTCAATTCGTGCGGGACTCGGGTTTTGTCGTGGTGCTGGCGGACGCCGATACGTGCATCCTGAAAGTTATCGGCATGGAGAACGCCGATGAGCGAGCCGCCGTTTATCATGCGCCGGGGGCCATATGGAAAGAGGAATATGCCGGCAACACCGCCATCGGGACGGCTCTGATAGAAGGTACGCCTCTTCAAATCCACGCGTTGGAGCATTACTGCAAGGATTTCCTCCCCTGGACCTGCTCCGCAGCCCCGATCCGGGACCCGGACGGCAGGATCGTCGGCGCTCTCGATATGTCCGGGAGCAAGGAACGGGTCCATTGCCACACCCTCGGGATGGTCGTGGCGGCGGTTACCGCCATAGAAAACCAGATGGCGATGAACCGGGCGGCCCGGGAGTTGAAAACCGCGAACAAGTTTCAGACGGCAATCGTTGAATCCATCTCCGACGGATTGCTTACCATCGACAACCGGGGCATCATCACCTACCTGAACGCGGCCGGCGCCCGCATGATCGGAATCAACCACCGTGAAGTGATCGGCCGCCACATCCAGGATGTCGTGGACTATCGCGCCACTATTACGGACGTTCTTGCCGACGGAACGGGGTACGCGGATAAAGAGTTTTTCCATAAGAGCGGGAGAGGGGTTCTGCATCTCATCCAGACCGCGGTGCCCATCCGGGATGAAAACGGAGAGATCGTGGGCGTGGTGGACGCCTTCCGTGAGGCCAAACGGGTGCGTCAGATGGTCAACCAAATGATGGGAGCCCAGGCCAATTTCACTTTCGATGACTTCGTTGGTCGGAACCAGAAAATTGAGGATATTTTACGCCTGGCCAAGGCCGCCGCCGCCAGTACTTCCACCGTGCTGATCCAGGGGGAGAGCGGTACCGGCAAGGAGATCCTGGCCCAAGCGATCCACAACGGCAGCAGCAGAAGGGAAGGCCCGTTCGTCGCCGTCAACTGCGGCGCCATTCCCCGGGAACTGATCGAGAGCGATCTGTTCGGCCATGAAGAGGGGGCGTTCACGGGGGCCCGGCGTGGAGGACGGCCGGGGAAGTTCGAGTTGGCCAACGGAGGTACCATTTTCCTGGACGAGATCGGGGACATGCCTCCCGACATGCAGGTCAAGCTGCTGAGGGTGCTTCAGGAACGGAAGCTTGTGAGAGTGGGGGGATCGAATTACATCGGTATCAACGTCCGGGTGCTCGCGGCGACCCACCGGGACCTGCTGCTCGAAGTGGAAGATGGCAATTTCCGCCGGGACCTCTTTTACCGATTGAACGTTTTATGGATAGCGATGGTTCCCCTGCGGGAATGGCTGGACGACCTTCCGCTCCTGGTGAGTCACATCGTCGACAAGCTCAACCGCAAGCTGGGCAAGGCGACAAAGGGGGTGACACCGTCGGTAATGGAACGGTTCAGAGGGCATTCCTGGCCCGGCAACGTCCGCGAGTTGGAAAACGTTCTGGAGCGCGCCATGAATGTCAGCCATGACGATTTCATCGACGTGGAGTATTTGCCCAAGACGTTGTGGAAACCCGTGGAGACGCGTGTGGCGTCGGGCGAGGGAAGAGCATCCATGAAGGACATCGAGAAGATGGCCATCGTCAACGCCATGGAGGCCGCTGGAGGAAACATTACCAGGACGGCGAGAGTCTTGAGGATCAGCCGCAATACTCTGTATAGCAAGATCCGGAGGTTTGGACTATAGATCTGGTCAAGCCTGTTCAATTCCCGCCCCGGAGTGTTCATATTCGGGACGGTATGTGCAGATTTTGAGCAGTGGATATTCGATTCTTGGCTGTCGGGAAGGGGAAGAAGTGGATCGGAACTCCTTTTTTCCCCTTCCACAGCGACAGGTGGGGGGGGCATGAATTCCCGGCATGACCCTTGCTCAGCTTGGGGGAAGGAGATCGGTCGAATGTAACCGATCTTGCGAAGCGGAGGGAATGCAGACCGAATGAAGACACATAAACCACGCCTGCTCCGTCACCCGGGAACGTTCAACCCGATACGAATCAAGTCCGAATCATCCACCTACGGGATACATATCCGTTTATCCCTCAAGCCGGGCGAAACGTTGTTCGACGCGATCGTCAGTCCCCTTGCGGAACGGAACATCCGTGACGCCTCCACCACCATCCTCCGCGGTTCGTTCGAGAAACTGTACTATTGCGTGGCGCCGCCGGATCCGGAGAAGCATTCCGTAATCGCCTATTCGGAACCGAGGGACGCCGGTCGTGCCTATATGATTTTCGGAAATGCGACATTGGGCAGATCCGTAAAAGGAGACCCCCTGGTTCATTGCCATGCGGTGGTTCGAACGGAAAGCGGCGACGTGGTGGGAGGACATGTCATCACCGAACGAAGCATCG
Organism: Deltaproteobacteria bacterium; assembly: GCA_021802685.1. Classification (GTDB taxonomy): domain Bacteria; phylum Desulfobacterota; class Deferrimicrobia; order Deferrimicrobiales; family Deferrimicrobiaceae; genus UBA2219. The sequence continues at coordinate 3,995 of JAJZRM010000302.1, forward strand.
TGGGCGACAAACCGATTTCCGTTCTGGTCACCTCCATGGTAGGGATCGAGCTACGCCAGGCCTTCGACGAGGAAACCCGTATTTCG
>JAJZRM010000303.1 GCA_021802685.1 Deltaproteobacteria bacterium
ACCTGGCTCAGGGCGGCAAGCGCGGTTCTCTTCGACCGAAGGCGGAACGCCTCGAAGGATTCCCCGGCCATCTTTCGGGATGTAGCAGCCGCCCGCATCGTCCCGTCGCTCTCGAGGTTCCCTACGTGGAGCGTGGCCCCCTTCAGGAGCACGGGGTCCTTGATCCCGCCGAGCGCGTCCGCCTTGATCTTCCGGAAGCCTTCGCCCCACCGCTGGTCGTAGGTCTGCCAGTCGGGGTCCTTCTGCAGTTCGAGCTCGAGCTCCTTCGTGCGCTTCCGGACGGTCAGGTCGACCGACGAAAGGGCCTGCGCGCGCTCGATATCCGATGCCTGCTCTCGGAAAGCAATGTCGGCATCGGCCAGCGCCCCGGCGAGTTTCCCCAGGCCGGCCGCAACCGGCGCCCCGGTGTCGGGAATGGCGGGCTCCCCCTCCGGCCGCTGGAACTGCGTGGCGATGTAGGCGGGAATTTCCATCGGTCAGGCCCCGGCGCCCGGCTTGAACGTTGCCCGGTCTTTTTTCGAGTAGTAGGAGGCGAGGTCCGCAGCGCCGCCGAGCAGGGATCCGACGGCCTTGCTGTCCCCCTCGTCCTCTGCCATCGCCGCCCCGCTCAACCGCGCCGCGAAGTTCGCGTCCGCCGTCTTGTGGGCCATGAGGATCTCGAGTTCCGTCTCCCGGGCGGTCTGCAGGTACGCCTGCATGGCGGAGCCCTGGTTGATGTCCACTCCGGCCGCGCCGGCGTTCGCCCGGATCTTCGAGAGGGCTGCGTCCTGCTGCATCTTCATGCCGCGTTCCCGGAGGCGGTCCGTGACGAGCCCCGAGACGGCCTCCCTCCGTGCGGCCTCGGCCCTCTTCTTCGCCGCGCTGGCTCCGCTGAACGCTGAAAACAGGGCGGACCCGACCATGAGGTACGGGGCGAAGGCACTCAGCGAGGCCATCGCTCCGCCTCCGGCCGCGCCCGTTCCCACCGAAGATGCGATGATCGTCATATCAGTCCCCCACGTCGAGCGTTCCGGCGATCGCCAGAAGGGTGAACGGCAGCGGAAGCGTCTGCTTGATGGTCAGTATCCCGGCGCGCGTCGTTCCGAGGAGCGGAGTCCGCACATCCCCGGTGAACGGAGCGGGCGCCGATCCGAGCGCGTCGGAACCGCTGCGGGCGGGGACGGTCTTCCCGTTGATCGTGACGCCCGACAGCCCGGTCTCGTGCAGACGCAGGATCGCCTCGACCCACTGCTTCTGCGCGTTGATGTTGTTTCGGCCCTTGTCGTCGATGTAGTCGGGCGGCTCCGGCTCCACCGTGGTCTCGTAGTGGAGACCCACGATGACATCCGATGCGGCCCGGGCCAGCGTGATCTGCCCGCCAGCGACCGTGTGTCCGGAAACCACGAACCCGTCGGCCACCACGTCGACCGCCTTCCCCTCGAGGTGGGACAGGCCGGTGATCACCGTCGCCGCGGCGCCCTGGTACCGAACAAACGAATCGGCCTCGATAACGTCCGGATCGAGATATTCGATGTACCGCTTCGTCGCCCCGCCGATCGTGCGATTCACCACGGCCCACAGTTGGTCCCGATGGTTCGCTGTGTCTGGGATAACTGCGACCGATTCGAACAGGCCGTCGGTCGTATGCCGGTGCCATCCGAACACCTCTTCCTCCCGGTTGTAGGTCAGCCCCAGGAGGACGCCGTCTGCTCGAACGCACCACAGGATCGAGTCGGGCTCCTGCTGGTACGCCATATCGACGATCCCGCCACCGTCCGTGATGTGCTCGGCGAAACGGGTCAGGTCGGGAGCGACGAACGTGTCCTTCTGGAAGTCGTACGTGATCTCCCGGATCTTCCGGCCGTGCGCCTGAACGAACAGGACGAAGGGGCCGATTTTCACCGGCATTACGGTCGATGATCCGTGGTTCGTCTCGGGAAGGGGGCGGGGGTTCGTGGGTGTCAGCGCCGCGTCACCGTCGCCCCGGATGGTGAACTCGGAAGCAACCGTCCCGCCCATGAGCACCTTGGACGGAACGAGCCACCGGACCGCGTTGACCCCGAGGCCCGTCAGGGCGTGTTCGAACGAATCTCCCGCGTTCACGCCGGCTGCAAAGTTCTCGTAATCGCCGGAAGCGGATCCCCATATCGAGGTCGGCTGACGCGCGGTTCCGCCATAGGCCAGGCGCTGCTCGAAGAAGCAGCTTGCAGACGGGTACCCATGCGCGGCGCTCCACGATGGCACTTCGGCACTCCAATCCCCTCCGGCGACGGCGGCCACGCCGGAGAGGGCCTTAACGATCTGCCCAGAGACCACCGTTGTGGAGGAGTAGGAGGTGAGCTTCACGATCCCGGAGGCGACCTTGACGTACTTCCCGAGGGTCACATCGGCCGCGCGCCATCCGGCCGCCCCGAGGGTCAGGGTCGTGATAGCCCCCACGGGGGACGCCACGGACGGGGTGAGCGTGGCCACCGGAGAGCCGTTGAGCTTCCAGGCTCCGGCGGCGATCGCATAGTGCTTGCTCCAGTTCACCCCCGCCGCCTGGTCCACGGAAAACGCCGAAACGATCTCAACGGTGTCGACGTCGGTGACCGATGCCACCTGGCGCATTTCGCCTGCCTGTGCGCCACTCGTGAGGCGGATCCAGATTCCGGCCGTCACCTGCGCGGCGGAGATCCCGTGGGCGGCGCTGAAATTCACGGTCGTCCCGACGCTCGTCAGCGTGGTGGCCGGCGTCGTATCGATCAGGGCCGCGGGGAAATCGTCGAGGATCTCGGCCGTCATCTCCGACGTGCCGACGTATGCCGTGAACGACGCCCTGGCGTCCAGGTATTTCAGGAGCCGGTCCTTGTCAGCCGCGAGGAATACGGCGGCGCTGGAAACGACCTTCACCCCGGTTCCCGTCAGGGCCGAGAGGGCGATCTTTATCGTCCCTCCGGAATAGTCGGTGTCGTCCTCGAACGTCGGCGGGGGAGAGAAGTTGATCTGGCGGAAGCTCCACGAGGTACCGTCGGCCAGGAGGCGGGTGAGCTTCTGCTGCGGGTAGGATAAATGGGCCAGGTAGAGAAGATCGGCGCTCTGCGCCCGGTGGACTTCGAACAGGTCCGCCTCGACGTACGGGGTGACGACCTCGACGGGAACACCCCCCGATTCGATCCTGGCGCCGCTGGCGTAAAACCGGAAATAAAGATCGCCCATCTCGAGGATGTAGGCGGCGCTGGTACCGACCTCGAACGGCATCAGCCGGGTCGCCTTCGCGGAGGTTTTCACTTCCTTCACGAACCGGAACGCCCCGCGGCGGGTAGCAGGCCCCTGCACCTGGCAGATCGCGTTCTCGAGGATCCGGCAGCCGTCGTGGAACTTCGGGCCGCCCGGTCCACCCAGGTCGAGTCGCCCGCCCAGGCGCGGGGAAAGCTCCCCGGCGTTGAACGATTTCAGGAAGGGAGTCAGGAAGCCCATCTCATCTCACGTCGAGCAGAGCCGTACAGGTCGCCTGCTGCGGCCGAGCCTCGATCGCGGAGAATACCTTCGCGTCCGCCAGCCGGTCCCGGGCGATCACCTCCAGCTGCGGCACGAGGGACTTGGCCTTCAGCCCGGGGGCGATATCAACCGCCAGCTGCGCGACGAGCGCCTTCGTGAGATGCCCGTCGAAGAGGGCGACCTGGTCGGTGGTCTTGTTGTAAGCCACGTAACGGATGTACGCCTCTTCCTCGTCGGTCAGTAGCAGGCGGCCTTCCACCTCCCATGCCGCGTCGACGGACATCTCCATCACCCGGATGCAGTCGGTGGGGAGCGCGTAGGCGTACGAGTATCCAAACGACGGCGCCGCGGCCTCCCGCGCCAGCGATCCGGAGCGGGACAGCAGGCAGCGCCAGTTCGCCGCGCGTAGGATGGCGTCCCGGGTCGCCTCCCAGGTGTTCCGGAGGATGATTCCCGCCTGTGAGGTATCGGACGCCAGCGACGTGATCGGATCCAGCCCGAGCGCCTTCAGGGCCAGGTTGCAGATCTCGGTGTTCGATAAGGTCATCGGTCACCCCTTCCCGTAGAGAGAGCCGGCGACCTTCTTCGAATCCATCCCCCCCGGCTTCTCGAGCGCCATG
>JAJZRM010000304.1 GCA_021802685.1 Deltaproteobacteria bacterium
CCGCCGCAAGGACAGGAACGCCTTGGTCTTCCGGATGATCCCCGACAGCAGCGGCGCCAGGGCGACGAAAAGCGTCATGTGCAGGAGCGGGTTCAACGGATTCCCCCTCTAGTGGAACAGCACCAGCAGGATGACGACGGTGCCGAGGACGTAGGCGAGGTACAGGTGGATGTACCCCGTGTGGAGGCGCCTCGCCAGGAACGACAACCGGAGGAACATCCGGTAGACCGGCAGGTAAAGGCCGTTCTCCAGGAGGTCCCGGACATGGGTCTCATACTGCATTCCAAGGAGGAATCGTCCCGAGAGGCGTTCCTCGCGCACGGGGCGCGGCCGGAGAATCCCGCGGAAGATGTGGATGACGGGATCCGCGAAGGACGACGCCGTGTATTGCATCCGGGGCGTGGTGTACGAAAAACCGCACGCCCAGGTTTCGCCGGCGCGCTTTCCGTTCCGCCGCAGCAACGCGAAGCGCAGCAGGGCGAGACCCCCGATGGAAACCGCCAGCGCGGCCGCCACGACAAACGGCCTCCCGATCCCGGCGAAGAGCGGAAACGGCAAGGGCGGCGCCGGGAAGGGAGCCAGTTCCAGGATGCGGCCCAGCGCGATCGAGGGATGGATCCCGAGCACGAGGCAGAGCATGGCGACCGCGAGCATGGGGAACGTCATCGTCCAGCCGGGATCCCGCGCCCCCGACGCCGCCGGGCTGCGCGCGTTGCCGAGAAAGACCGTTCCGACGACTTTGACGAAGCAGACGAACGCCAGCCCTCCGATGAGGGCGAGCCCGGCCATGGTGGAGATCAGCAGCCCCGGGTGGACCCCTCCTTTCCCGGCGGCGTCCCACAAACCCCGGTAGATCGCGAATTCGCTCGCGAATCCATTCAGCGGGGGAACGGCGGAGATGGCGAGACTGCCGAGGAGAAAGGTCAGCCCCGTCAGCGGCATCCCCCGCATCAATCCGCCCATGCGTTCGATGTTCTTCGTCCGGGTTCCCCGGTAGACGGCGCCCGCGCCCATGAACAGGAGCCCTTTGAAAAGGGCATGGTTCAAGACGTGGAAAAGGCCTCCCGCCAGCAGCAGGCGGGCAGGAGCCGGATGACCGGCGGCAAGGCAGAGGGACCCCGCGCCGACGCCCAGGAGGATGATCCCGATGTTCTCGACGCTGTGGAACGCCAACAGGCGCTTCAAGTCGTGCTGCGCGATCGCGTAGAGGACTCCGAAGATCCCCGACAGCAGGCCGAACGCGATGACGACCCCTCCGAAGGAAACCGGCGGGGCCGGAAGCAGGAAAAAGAGGAACCGGACGATTCCGTAGACCCCCATCTTGATCATCACCCCGGACATGACGGCGGACACCGGGGACGGCGCTTCCGGGTGGGCGTACGGAAGCCAGATATGGAAAGGGAACATTCCCGCCTTCGTGCCGAACCCCAGCAGGGCGAATCCGAATGCGGCCGCGGAGGTCACCGGATCGGCCATGGACACCGGGATGAACCCGTTGAAGGAGAACGATCCCGCGGCCTGCGACAGGAACAGGAAGGCCACGAAGATCCCCCCCGTCCCGATGTGGGTCGCGATCAGGTAGATCAGTCCCGCCCGGCGGGATTCCGCCCGATCATGCTCGAAGACGACGAGGAAATAGGAACTGAGGCTCATCCCCTCCCAGGCGAGGAGGAAGGTGAGCATGTCCCCCGCCGATACGACCAGCGCCATCGAAAGAAGGAGGAGGTTGAAAAACAGGGGAGCGGCCCTGCCCCCGCGCCGGCCGTCGTATTCGCTCATGTACCCGATGGCGTACAGCGAGGCCAGGAAACCCAGCAGGAACACCACCACGAGGAAAAACGCGGATACGCCGTCGATGAACAGCTCCGCTGAAACCCAAGGAACGGGTGCTGGGATCCGCAGACGCACCGGGCCTTTCGGAAAGAATCCGCCCAAGGCGAGCACCAGGCCCAGGAACGAGGCGGCGGCGCCTCCCCCGAATCCCGCGGCGCGGGAGAACCGGGGATTACGGATCCACAGGGCGGCGATCCCGGTAAACAGAAAGGTTCCCGCGATGACGGAAATAAGCGCCGACGTCGTCATGACCTGGATCGAATTCAGGGGGCTCCCGGAAGGATTGCTTTCTCCAACCGGGTGATTTCGCCATGGATCTCGGCGCGGAGCGGAACCTTGCCCAGGAGCGTCCGCAAGGAATCTTCCCGGAGAAGGCGGACCAGGCGCGCCAGCATCCGAAGATGCTCCTGCAAGGTTTTCAACAGGAGCAGGAACAGCACGGAAACCTTTTCCTTGTCCACGTAGCCGAAATCGACGGGATGCTCCAGGAAATAAAGGCCGATACAGGAAGGAACGTCCGAGCGCGGCGTCCACAACGGAACGATGGGATGGGGGACGGCGATCCCGTGGCCGATGCCGGTCGAGCAGAGGGATTCCCTCTCCCAGATCGACTTGAACAGATCCGGTCGCGCTGACGCCGGGATGCAGGAGGTTTCATTCACGATCTCCCGCAAGACCTCGTGGGGGGTGTTCCCCGAGATCCGGTAGTGTATTCCCCCGATTTCGATCAGTTCACGGATCGAGACGGCCCGATGCGGCACGGGCGCCGGAGCAGCCTTGGCGGAGGCGGTCCCCCCGGACGGAAGGAGTTCCGCCAGGTTCTCGATGGGAAACCTCCACTGTCCCCCGACGCGAATCCCCTTGAGATCTCCCCGCCAGAGCATCCGCCGGACCGTTTTTTCGGAAACGCGCAACTCCCGGGCGACTTCCTGGATGGACATCATGGGACATTACTGTACAACCGTTGCCAAAATAGGTCAAGCAGGTATCGTTTAAGGTTTCTTGCAAGGAGCCGATATTGAATGAGGGGGGGGGCGATGCCTTTCGTGACTTCGACGGTTCGTACACATTCCTGCCGGATCCTGTTCCTCCTCCTCGCCGCGGCGATGTCCGTTCCGGGAAAAAGCTCCGCGGGCGCCGACCTGACGGAGATGAGCCTCGAAGCCCTGATGAACGTCACGATCGTCGGGGCATCCCGGTACGAACAGAAATCGAGCGAGGCGCCGTCGTTCGCAACCGTTTTGACGGCGGAAGATATCCGACGGAACGGTTACCGGAATCTTTCGGACCTGCTCCGGAGCGTGCCGGATGTTCTCATCACCCGCGACAGGAATTACGACTACATCGGCTTCCGGGGATTTTCGCAGCCGGGAGATTACAACACCCGGGTCCTGCTCCTCGTGGACGGCCACCGCATCAACAACAACATCTACGACCAAGCCTTGATCGGGAACGAATTCCCCATCGACATCGACCTCGTCGAACGGGTCGAGGTCATCCGCGGCCCGAGTTCCTCCCTGTACGGGTCGAACGCCTTCTTCGGCATCGTCAACATCATAACGAAGGACGGCGGAAACATCGAGGGGACGGAAATTTCCGGCAGCGCGGGAAGCTACCGCACGTTCGGCGGTCGCGCCACCGTGGGCCGGAAGTCCCTGGATGGGCCCGGGATCATCCTCTCCGGCACGGTCTCGCGCGGCAGGGGCCAGGACCTGTTCTTCCCCGAGTTCAACGACCCGGCGGCCAACAACGGCATCTCGGTGGACGCAGATTCCGAAAGTTTCCGGAACGCCTTCGCCAAGCTTTCCTGGGGGGATTTCACCCTTGAGGGAGTCACCGGCCAGCGAAAGAAACGGATTCCGACCGGCTCATACGACACGACCTTCAACGACAACCGGACCTACACGGACGACCGGTTGAATTACCTGGACCTTCGGTACGAACGGGATATCTCCGGCGGCCTGAACGTGGTCGGCCGGGCGTTCTACGACGACTACCGCTACCGGGGGGATTACATCTACGCCCCCGTCGTGAACAAGGACTTCGGCAGCGGCCGCTTGTGGGGAACGGAGTTGAAGATCGTAAAAAAGGTTCGTGACCGCCACCGCCTGACGTTCGGTGCGGAGTACCGGGACAATTTCCGGCAGGACCAGGGGAATTACGATGCAGGCGCGCCGGCCCCGAACCTCGACCACCGGAAACGATCCTATGTCTGGGCTGGATACTTCCAGGACGAGTTCCGGAT
>JAJZRM010000305.1 GCA_021802685.1 Deltaproteobacteria bacterium
TGGATCACCGAGGAAGCTCCCGTCGTTTCGGACGCCTGTTCGAAATGCCCCATGGTGATCGTCTGGCGGGCGAAATCGGGTTTCTCTTCCCGTCCGAGGGCCTCTTCCAGAACATGCAGGACCGCTTTCTTGCACAGGGTCTCGAGATCGGCTCCCGTCCACCCGTCGGTCATGCCGGCGAGGGCGTCGATATCCACCTCGGAGCGGAACGGCAGCGTGCGCAGGTACGTCTGCAGGATCTCGATCCTTTCCTCCCGGGTGGGAAGGGGGAATTCGACGAGGGAATCGAAGCGGCCCGCCCGCAGCAAAGCCGGCTCCATCAGGTCGATCCGGTTGGTGGCGGCGACGACGACGATTCCCAGCGAGCTCTGCAACCCGTCCAACTCGCGGAACAGCTGGCTGACGATTCTTTGGGAGACCTGGCCGGAATCTTCCGCGGTCCGGGCCGGCGCCATGGCTTCGATCTCGTCGAAGAACAGGATGCACGGGGAGGCCTGCTTGGCCCGCTTGAAGACTTCCCGCAGCCCTTTTTCCGACTCCCCCACCCACTTCGACAACAGGGTGGGAGGATCGACGACGATCAGGGTCATTCCCAGTTCCCCCGCGAGCGCCTTGGCCATCAAGGTTTTCCCTGTCCCGGACGGCCCGGAGAAGATGACCCCCCTGGGGGGGCTCAGGCGGGAATCGGCGAAGATGGAAAGGCCCCGCAAGGGGATCCGCATCATGGACAGGAGGTTCCGCTTGATCTCGTGAAGCCCCCCGACGTCCTTGAAGGAGATGTTCGGCCTCTCGCTCATGAACTCCCGCGTCGAGGTGGGCTCGACTCCCTTGAAGGCGGTCATGAAGTCTTCGGCGGTGACCGTGACCTTCATCTTGTTTTCGAGGGCGGGCTTCATGTCCACTTCGAACTTCACCGAAGGAAGGATGCGGCGCAGCGCCGCCATGCCCGCCTCGGTGCAGAGCGCGGCGATGTCCGCGCCGACGTATCCATGGGTGATTTCGGCGAGGCGGTCCAGGTTGACGTTGTCCGCCAGGGGCATCTTGCGGGAATGGATCTTCAGGATCTCGAGGCGGTCGTTCCGTTTCGGCACGCCGATCGTGATCTCGCGGTCGAAACGCCCCGGGCGGCGCAGGGCCGGATCGACGAGTTCCGGCATGTTCGTCGCGCCGATGATCACGACCTCCCCCCGGGACACGAGGCCGTCCATCAGGGCCAGGAGCTGCGCGACGACGCGCTTTTCCACGTCTCCGACGACCTGGGCCCGCTTCGGGGCGAGAGCGTCCATCTCGTCGAAGAAAATGATGCTGGGAGCGTTCTTCCGGGCTTCCTCGAACACCGCCCTCAACTTGGCTTCGCTCTCCCCGTAGAACTTGTGGATGAGCTCCGGGCCGTTGACGTGGATGAAATGGGCCCGGACTTCGTTGGAGATGGCGCGCGCGATGAGGGTCTTCCCCGTTCCCGGGGGCCCGGAAAGGAGGACGCCCTTGGGCGGATCGATTCCGAGCTGGGTGAACAATTCCGGAAACTTCAGGGGGAGCTCGATCATCTCCCTTACGTGGCTGAGCTCTTTCTCCAGCCCGCCGATGTCCTCGTAAGAGGTCCGGGAAGCTTTTTCGCTGGCGAAATCGGAGCCCCTGAAGGAAATGGCCGTATGGGCGGTGATCCGGATGGCCCCGCGAGGGCTGGCGCCCTCGACGATGTAGAACTGCGGCTTGGTGCCGAACATGACGATCTGCACGCGGTCCCCCATGACCACGTGGAGCCCCGTCAGCAACTGCAGGATGTGGGGGATCTCCGCGTCCTTGGGGATCTGGGTCCTGGGATCCACGGGGGACAGAATCACGCTGTCGGCCTGCTTGTAGGGGACCTTCTGGACGGAGCACGTCTCGTCGACGGAGATCTGCGCGTTGTCGCGCGTGATGCCGTCGATCAGGATAAGGCCCTGGCCGCAGTAATGCTGCGGTGCGTGCGCGGCGCGGGCAACCGTGGACCGGCGGCCGGTGACGAGGAGGACGTCTCCGGGAAGAGCCCCCATCTTTTCGAGGTCATCGGGGTCGACGCGGGCAAGGCCCTTCCCTTCGTCCTCTATGAAGGCCTTCGTGACTTTCAACGAAAACTCTTCTTTTGATTTCGGCACCGTTTGGTCGCCTCGACGTGGGATGTATGCGAACGGCCAACTTGTATACTGAATACAAACTGATGGTCAGACCAAAATATAGTTGAATGCACGGCCCCGTGTCAAGGGAAAACGGATGTAGGGAGAAATGCTTAGTGTTTCCCGTTACTTACGGCTGCCAGGCCACCGGGGGCGAACCGCATCGAAAAGAGCCGGTTTTCGTTCCCCCGCCCGCCCCCTTTTGGGAGCCTGAGATTCGATCTCCATGGGGGGGGCGGGGCGCCGCCGTAAGGAACGCTCGGGAAAAAATCAGCCGTTCAGCTCGGTCCGCCGCAGTGGTGCACGAGGACGGGAATCCTCGAATGCGAGAGGATCTTGGTCGCCACGGTCCCGAACAGCGAGCCGAACACCCCGGGGTTGCCGTGGGTCGATATGAAGATCAGGTCGCAGCTCTTTTCGGCCGCCACCTTCAGAATGCCGTCCGCGGGGGCTTCCCCGGGGAGATGGGACAGCTCGCAGGGCACGCCGGCGCTGTCGCACATCTTCTTCGCCACTTCCAGCGCCTTGCCCGCCTCTTCCTTTTTCGCCGCGTCCGCGCCGGCCAGCGCCTCTTTCGCCCGCCGGGCGTCCGATGCGGTCACCAGCTGGTTGGAGTCGTAGATCTTCAGGATATCCTGGGAGGTCAGCTTCCCCGTTATGCATACCGCCGTCACCTTGGCCTTCAGCCCTTTCGCGAGCATGACTCCGTGGCAGGTGCCGTGCTGACATTTCCCCAACCCATCCGTTGGCAACAGGATGTTCTTGTACATGCGACCTCCTTTTTTTCTCCTGGCCGGTATCCAGGGAAAACGGTGCGAATGGGTGCTCGTGGATCCTGGCCCAATATTATTCGGTACGGCGCACCCGGTCTGTCAAGCGTTAAAAACCAGGGCGCCTTGCGCATCAAGGGAAAAGGGGCTGCGGGAAGGACCCGCAACCCCTTGAAGGCCATGGTCGGGATGACTGGATTTGAACCAGCGACCCCCTGGTCCCGAACCAGGTGCTCTACCAGGCTGAGCCACATCCCGCCGCGAAAGGAAATTATCGTATCAACCGGGTCGAGCCGCCGTCAATAGGGAGATTCCCTCATGGGCACAAGCGCGTCAGGCCGAAAGGCCGGCGGCCGCGCGGATGTTCCTGCGCATCCGGCCGATCGTCTCCTTGTAATCGGGCGTGCCGAAGATCCCCGAGCCCGAGACGATCACGTTCGCGCCGGCGGCCACCACGTCCCCGACGTTGTCGGCCTTGATCCCTCCGTCCACCTGGATGTCCACGTCCAGTTTCGCCCGTTTGAGCTGCGACCGGAGCAGTTCGATCTTCCCCAGCGAGGAGGGCAGGAAGGCCTGCCCGCCGAAGCCGGGGTTGACGCTCATGATCAGGACCATGTCCACGTCCTGGAGGATCCACTCGACGGAGGACAAAGACGTGGACGGGTTGAGCGCCACGCCCGCCTTTTTCCCCATTTCCCGGATCCGGGACACGGCGCGCTGGAGGTGGGGGGTCGCCTCAGCATGGATCGTGATGATGTCGGCGCCCGCCTCGGCGAACGGTTCGATGTACCGCTCGGGCTCGACGATCATCAGGTGGACGTCGAGCGGCAACGCGGCGCATTTCCTCACCGCGGCGACCACGGGGGGGCCGATCGTGATGTTGGGGACGAACCGTCCGTCCATGACGTCCACGTGGTGCAGGTCCGCGCCCGCTTCCTCCGCGGCCCGAATCTCCTCGGCGAGTCTTCCGAAGTCGGCGGATAGAAGCGACGGCGCGATGTAGTATTCCATGGGCGGGATTCTACCACGACCGCAGAACCGGGACGTTCCTTAAAACTTCCGCAGAAGTGGGACAGAGACGCGGAACCCGGTGCGGCATGCAAGAGTGTCCCTGTTCTGCGGAAGTTTTAAGGAACGTCC
>JAJZRM010000004.1 GCA_021802685.1 Deltaproteobacteria bacterium
CGATAAGCGGGAGAAACAGTAGATACGTAAGCGCCTCGTATTCGCCGTTTCGTTTTCAAAGATCCGGCCTCTCGCCGCCGGAAGACCACCTCGCGGCGGACTTATAAGACTACGAAAACGCGCTCACCGTGTCAAGAGGTTTCTACCAGAAATCCCGGAAACCTTGCATCTGCCGGGGATAGCGGTTCCTCGAACGGAACGCAAAATATACCCGACGGGGGTCCCGGTTGCAAGGGAAAAATGCGCTCCCCGCGAAAAAATCCGCCGCCGTCAGAACGCAACGATGACGAACTCCTTCTTTCCGATTTTCAGCCGGACTTCCCCCTGCGGGGCGAGGACGGCCGCCGGGTCGGTCGCCCGTTCCCCGTTGACCTCGAGCCCTCCCTGGGCGATGAGGCGGCGCGCGGCGGACTTGGTGTCGAACGAGGGGGAAACCCGGGACACCACGGTGGCCAGGTCGGCGACTCCCCCCAGCGTCTTCCCGTCCACCCGCCGCGCATCCCCGGGGAACTCCTTGGCGGAGAACCGCTTCCGGAACCCCTCCTCCGCCTCTCTTGCCGCCGCCGCTCCGTGGAACCGGGCGACGAGCTCGCGCGCGAGCCCCGTCTTGGCCTCCATCGGGTGGCGGGACCCGTCGGCGACCCCGCTTTTCAGGGCCGCCACCTCCGCCACGGTGAGGTCGGAGAGCAGCTCGTAGTAGGTCATCATAAGGTCGTCCGAAATGGACATCAGCTTCCCGAAGATCGTCTCCGGCGGCTCGGTGATGCCCACGTAGTTCCCGAGGCTCTTGCTCATCTTGTTCACGCCGTCCAACCCCACCAGGAGCGGCGTCGTCATCACCACCTGCGGATCCTGCCCGTACACCCGCTGCAGGTCGCGCCCGACCAGGAGGTTGAACTTCTGGTCCGTCCCGCCGAACTCCACATCCGCCCGCAACGCGACGGAGTCGTATCCCTGGAACAGCGGGTAGAGGAACTCGTGGATGGAGATCGGGCGCTCCTCTTCATACCGCTTCCGGAAGTCGTCCCTTTCGAGCATGCGGGCCACCGTCATCTGCGCCGCGATGCGGACCATGTCCTCGATGCGCAGGGAGGCCAACCACTCCGAGTTGAAACGGACCTCGGTCCGGTCCGGGTCGAGGATCTTGAAGATCTGCTCCTTGTAGGTGGCCGCGTTCCGTTCCACGTCTTCCCGGGTGAGGGCTTTCCGGGTCTCCGACTTGCCGGAAGGGTCTCCGATCATCCCCGTGAAGTCCCCGATGAGGAAGACCACCTGGTGGCCCGCGTCCTGGAAATGCTTCAGCTTCTGGATGAGCACGGTGTGCCCCAGGTGCAGGTCGGGCGCGGTGGGGTCGAAACCCGCCTTCACCCGCAACGGACGGCCTTCCTTGCCGGAGGCGGCGACCTTCCGGGCGAGTTCCTCCCCCGAGATCACCTCCACCGTGCCGCGCCTCAAGGACCGGAGAACGTCTTCCATGTCTCTTTGCTCCTCATTCCCGTCTCGGACATGCGGAACGGCTGCACGCGCCGGCATGTCCCTTCCGGGGGATCGATATCGAAGAATACGCCGGACGCTTCCGGCTCGCCCGCGGCCACCTCGAACCGCGTGGGAACCTGCAGGAGGAACCGCCGGAGGACCCCCTGCGGGTCCATCCCGATGACCGACCCCGCGGGCCCGCACATCCCCGCGTCGGTGATGTACCCGGTTCCCTTCGGAAGCAGCTGGGCGTCGGCGGTCTGCACATGCGTGTGCGTCCCCGCGATCGCCGACACCCTCCCGTCGAGATAGATGGCCAGCGCGCGCTTCTCGGAGGTCGCCTCGGCGTGGAAGTCCACGAAGACGCAGCCCGTCGCCTTCCGGATCTCGGGGAGGAACGCGTCGGCCCATCGGAACGGGCAGTCGCCCCCCCCCATGAAGACCCTCCCGGCGAGGGAGACCACCCCGTAAGGAGTGCCGCTGCGTCCGCGGTAGATCCCCCACCCGCGGCCGTCGACCCCCGGGGGATAGTTCGCCGGCCGCAGGATCCGTTCATCGGTTCGCACGAGGTGAACCCCTTCCTTCTTGTCCCACACGTGGTTTCCGCCGGTCAGGACGTCCACGCCCGCGTCGAACAGCTCGCGGACCGTGGGTTCGGTCAACCCCGTTCCCCCGGCGATGTTCTCCCCGTTGGCGATCACCAGGTCCACGTCCCTGACCCCCCGGACGCGGGAGAGGAACTCCGAAGCCGCTTTCCGCCCGGGCTTTCCCACCACGTCTCCAAGGAACAGGATCCACACGATCGTTCGCCTCCCCGCCGAACCTAACGGGCGTAATCGACCGCCCGGGTCTCCCGGATCACGGTCACGCGGATCTGCCCGGGATACGAAAGGTCGGACTCGACCTTCTTTGCGATGTCCCGCGCGAGGATGCACGCGGCGTCGTCGCTGATCTTCTGGTTGTCGACGATGATCCGCACTTCGCGTCCCGCCTGGATGGCATACGATTTTTCCACGCCGGCGAACGATTTCGCGATCGCCTCGAGATCCTCGAGGCGCTTCAGGTAATTCGCGAGCATCTCCCGCCGCGCACCCGGACGGGCGCCGGAGAGTGCGTCCGCCGCCTGGACCAGGATGGGCAGGATGTCCCGGGGGGACTCGTCCTCGTGGTGCGCCCCGATGGAGTGCACGATCCGGGCGGACTCCCCGTACTTGCGCGCCAGGTCCGCTCCGATGAGGGCGTGGGGGCCTTCCACCTCGTGATCCACCGCCTTCCCGATGTCGTGAAGCAGTCCCGCCCGCTTGGCGACCTTGGCGTTGAGGCCCAGTTCGGAGGCGATCATGCCGCAGAGAAACGCCACCTCGAGGGAGTGCGTGTAGATGTTCTGCCCATAGGAAGTGCGGTACTTCAGCTTCCCGATCAGCTTCACCAGCTCCGCGTGGACGCCGTGGATCCCCAGGTCGAACAGCGCCTGCTCGCCCGCCTCGCGGATCGTCTCGTCCACTTCCTTGGTGACCTTCTCGACCGTCTCCTCGATCCGGGCGGGGTGGATCCTCCCGTCCTGGACCAGCCGCGAAAGGGAGATCCGGGCGATTTCCCTGCGGACCGGGTTGAAGCCGGACAGGATGACCGCCTCCGGCGTGTCGTCGATGATGACGTCGATCCCGGTGGCCGCCTCGAAGGCGCGGATGTTGCGCCCTTCGCGGCCGATGATCCGTCCCTTCATCTCCTCCGAAGGGAGCGGGACCGCGGTCACCACGTGCTCCGTGACGTAATCCGCCGCGTACCGCTGGACGGCGATCGAGATCAACTTCCGCGCCTTCTGGGTCGCCTCTTCCTTGTACTCCTCGTCGATGGCCCGGACCTTCTTCCCCGCTTCCAGCTTCGCCTCGTTCGTGATCATCTCGACGATCTCGGCCTTGGCCTGCTCCGACGACAGCCCCGCGATCCGCTCGCGGTCCGCCTGGGCCTGCGCGATCCGCGTCTCGAGATCGAGCCGCGACGCATCGAGACGGCGCTCATGGTCCCCGATTTCCCGCTCTTTCTTCCCGATCTCCGCGCTGCGCGCCTCGAGGTGGTCGTTCTTCTTGTCGAGCTGGTCCTCTTTCTGAAGGAGCCGCTTTTCCAACTGCCCCAGTTCGTTTTTCCTGTCCCGCGTTTCCTGTTCGAAATCGAGCTTGACCTGGAGCATGTGGTCCTTGGCCTGGAGGGCGGCTTCCTTCAGGATGTTCTCCGCCTCCCTCCGGGCGTTCTGCAGGATCTCCTCGGCCTTCCCCGCCTCGATCCGCGCCATGTCCTCGGCGGTCCTTCGCTTCGAAACGAGGGAAATCACGTACAGCCCCAGCGCAACGACCACCGCCACGAGGGCCGCGATGACCAGCATTGCCGTATTCAAGGTTGTCCTCCTCGGTGAACCATCTATTTATCGGGGGACCCGGCCGTGGACCGGAACCGGATCACCCCTTCTTCGGTGACCAGCGCGTGGACGAAAACATCCCATTCGTCCACGGGGACTTCCCGCACCACCTGGTGCGAGTACGCCAACCCCACCAGGGAAACGCTCTCCGCCAACCCCCCGAGGAACCGGTCGTAGTAACCGAATCCGTGGCCCAGGCGCCCCCCCTTCCGGTCGAAGGCGACTCCGGGCACCAGGACGAGGTCGAACCCTCCGGTCCGCGGCAGGCGTCCCCGGAGGCGGGAGGGCTCGAAGATCCCGTAAGGTCCCTTCTCCCACTCGTCTCCATTCCAATGCGGGTAGAAAGCGAGGGCTCCCTTCCCGGCCACCCTGGGATAGTACAGCGTGGCCCCCGCGGCGAGATACGCCTCGCGGATCCGTTCCGTTCCCACCTCTCCGCGGATGGAGTTGTAGAGGGCCAACGACATCCCGGGGCGCGGCGGGAACGAGGCAAGGAAATGCTCCTGGGCCCTTGCGCTCGCGTGAAGGGTGGAAACGGGGTGCTCCATCCTCCGGACAAGATCCCGGCATGCCTTCCGGAGCAAGGCCTTGCGCTCCTCGACGAGCATCGACAACCTTTCGGTGGAAGTGTACCGGGAGGTTAAACCGCGGGATTCCTGCGCTTGCGCTGCGGGGGCGAAATGCCTTGCGTCGCCTTAAAATGCCACTTTATTCGAACTGCCGCCGCATCGAATCCGCGAAAACGCAGCAACAACGGTATTCACCGCCCGGATCTATGTAAAGGGGCCCACATCGCCCCGGCGCATCCCAAAAAGCGCCCCTGCATGTGTCGTGTCGGCCGTTGAGTTGAACCTGGCTTTCACCAGGTGGGTTCCCTGTCTGGCCGCTTCAGGCTTCCCCGGTGCCCAGGGGATGCTCACCACCGCCAGGACGGGATCCCTTTCTCGACATGTTGGCTCAAACTCTTTTGCCGATCACGCCCACGGCAGGGGCCTGTATCGATGAACCTGCCGCGCTACTTCAGTGCGCTTTCCAAAGCGGCCAGAAGGTCCCGGCTCTTCCGGTCCACGCTTTCCATCAACCCTTCCCGCTCCTTCCGGAGCGTTTCGACATCTTTCCGCAACTCGGCGAGCTCCCTGTTCAGCCCCTCGAGCCGATCCGCGAACGTCAGGACGTCGTCGGCGAGTTCCATGGCCGCGAGCATGACGACGTTCAGGTAATTCGCCGTCCCCCCGGACTTCTGGATCTCGCGGACCCTTCCGTTCAACGTTTCCGCCAGGCGCGCCATGTGTTCCGCCGATCGTTCCGTCTGGACGATCAGTGCGTACCCGGCGATATTTACATCGAAACGGTCGGCCATCCCTCGTGATTATTATACCTCCCGAATCCTATAACTCAATGCTGTCCAGGCGGGACAGGATCTTCTCCACCCGGTCCTTCACCTCACCCCGCTCACGGGTCATTTCCGACAGTTTCTTGTTCAGTTCCTTCGCTTCCCCTTCCGCGCGCGCCAGCTCCGCCGCCAGGATCCCCTTCTCCTTCTTGAGCGCGGCTACGACCTGGACCAGGTCGTTGATCTTTTTCTCTATCAGTGCGAACGATTCCTCGCCCATCCTCTCCTTTACCTCCCGTCGGCGAATGGTTTGCTTGTTCCGGAAAACGACGAACCGATGTTCAAGAATACCCCGGCCGTTCCGCGGATTCAATGGCGCAGAATGGCTTAATCCTTCATTTGAAGGACGGCCCGGGCGATGGCGGCGCAATGCGCCGCGATCCCTTTCCACGCCGACAGGATGTCCATGTGCGCCGCGCTGGTTTCCAGGGATTCCGGCGTGGCGCGGTGGAGCCTCCGGATATGGGCCGCGCGAAGCGCCCGCTCCCGCGCCCCGATCTCCTTACGGCGTTCCAGGACGATCCGGGCCGCGTTGGAGTCCCGGGTGATGAAGGCGGAAACGGACTCGCGGTACAGGGAGCCGACCTCGGTCAGGTAGGCCTGGAGCTCCCGCCCCCCTTCCTCCGAAAAGGACTGCTTCCGTTCCGAGAGGCGCCGGAGATGCTCCGTGATGGTCCTTTCGATGAAGTCGCCGATGTTCTCGAGATCGGTGACGATGCCGATGTACTCCACGGACCGCTGGGTCTGCGCCGAATCGAGGGAGCGTTGCCCGAGGTCCGACAGGAACACCTTGATCTCCCGCGTCAGCTCGTCCACGTCGTCGTCCATCCGCTCGATCCGGCCGATCCGCTCCGCGTCGCCCTGGCAGATGACCTCGACCGCGTCGTCGTGCATCTCCTGGATCATGTCGGCCATCCGCACGATTTCGCGGGCCACCTGCCCCAGGGCCGCTCCCGCCACCGGCAGGTGGGCCCGGTCCAGGTAGACCGGTTTCCCCCGGGGGACGCTCCCGCGCGGGGCGGGGAAGGCGCCTTCCAGGACCGCGGCGATCCGTCCCGTCAGCGGAAAGAACAGGACCGCCAGGGCGAGGTTGAAGAGCGTGTGGGCGTGGGCCACCAGGTGCGCGTCGCTGCGTAATGCCGCATGGAGGGAACGGGGGGCGAGCGCCAGCGCGAAAAGGAACAGCAAGGCCCCGGCGGCCTTCATCCCGAAATGTCCCCATGCGATGCGCCGTCCTTCCGCGGCCAGGCCCGAGGCGGCGACGAATGCCGCGGAGGTCCCCCCCACGTTCGCTCCCAGGACAAGCGGGAGGATCGCGCCCGGCCCGAGAAGCCCCTCCCGGGCGAAGGCGATCAGCAGGATCATCACGGCGGTTCCGCTCTGGAGAAGGGCCGCGAGGAAAGCGCCCGCCATGAAACCGGTGAAAGGAGCCCCCGAGAGCTCCGCCATCAGGATCCGCAAGCCGTCGATCCGGCCGACGTCCGCCGCCGCGCCGGCCAGGAACCGGAGGGACAGGAGGACGAAGCCGAATCCCAGGACGCCCTCCCCCGCCGCGCGCGCCTTCCCCTTCCCTCCCCACAGGAACAGGGCGGCGCCCGCGGATATCACGGGAAAGGCGGCCAGGTAGATCCGGAAGGAGAGCACCTGGACCGTCAGCGTAGCGCCGAGGTCGGCCCCAAGGACGATGGCCAGCGACTTGGCCAGCGGCAGGGTCGCCACATGCCCGAACGAGATGAGCAGGGTGACCAGAGCCCCGGAACTCTGCAGCACGGCGGTCCCGGCGGCCCCGGCCAGGAAGGCGCGCGCCCGGCTCTCCCCGGCGGAGGACCAGGCCCGGTCGATCGCCGACGAGAAGGCGAGCTCGAATCCCTGGCCGGTGAGCCGGATCCCGTACAGCAGCAGGAAGACGCCCCCGATGACCTGGAGGAGGAGGAGGTCGATCATCTCGGATCGGGTATCAGAAGAGGGCCTCGGCGAAGCTCCGCGCGTCGAAGGGACGAAGGTCTTCCGCTTTCTCCCCCACCCCGATGAAGCGGATCGGCGCGCCCACTTCCCGGGTGACCGACAGGACCACGCCGCCTTTCGCCGTGCCGTCCAGCTTCGTGAGCGCCAGGCCCGTCACGCCGGTGACCTCCTGGAACGTCTTCGCCTGGGCGATGGCGTTCCGGCCGCCGGTGGCGTCGAGGACCAGCAGGACTTCGTGTGGAGCGCCGGGGACCTCCTTCCCGAGGACCCGGACGACCTTGCGGACCTCCTCCATCAGGTGGGACTTCGTGTGGAGCCGCCCCGCGGTGTCGACGAGGACGACGTGGCTCCCCCGCGATTTCGCCGCGCGGACGGCGTCGAAAGCGACCGCCGAGGAATCGGCGCCCTCCTTGTGCCGCACGATGCCGGCCCCCGCGCGGTCCGCCCAGACCTGGAGCTGGTCGATCGCCGCCGCGCGGAAGGTATCGGCCGCCGCGACGAGGACGGAGTGCCCCTCCCCCTTGAGCCAGCTCGCCATCTTTCCGATGGTGGTCGTCTTTCCCACGCCGTTGACTCCGACCACGAGGACGACGAAGGGGTATGGAGGGGCGACGACGAGGGGCGCCATCCGGGGAGCGAGGGTTTCTTCCACCATCCGGCGAAGCCTGGACCGCAGCGCCTCGACATCGGGAAGCTCGCCCCGCCGCCACGCCGCGCGCAGCGTGTCGACGTACTCGACGGCGAGGTCGGCCCCGGCGTCGGCCAGGACCAGCGCCTCTTCGAGCTCCGAAAGGACGGCTTCGTCCACGGGGCCGATGCCGCGGGCGATCGCCTCCACGTTCATGAACAGGAGCTCCCGGGTCTTGGACAGGCCCGCCTTGAGCCGGGAGAAGAACGTTCCGCCGGTCCTGTCGCCGGATTCGTTCAAGGGGAAAGTTTGACGGAGACGGTCTTCGAGATCCCGGGCTTTTCCATCGTGATCCCGTAGAGGACGTCCGCCAGTTCCATGGTCCGCTTGTTGTGCGTGATGAGGAGGAACTGGTACTTCGACGACATCTCCCGGACCAGGCCGTTGAACCGGTCGACGTTGGCGTCGTCCAGCGGGGCGTCCACCTCGTCGAGCAGGCAGAAGGGGGAGGGTTTGACGAGGAAGATGGAGAATATGAGGCTGATCGCGGTAAGGGCGCTCTCCCCTCCCGAAAGGCTGTGGAGCGGAAGGGCCTTTTTCCCGGGGAGCTGCACGAAGATCTCCACGCCGGATTCGAGGAGGTTCTCCTCTTCCAGGAGACGCAGCTGGGCTCGCCCTCCCTGGAACAAGCGGGGGAAGAGGTCCGCGAACTTCCCGTTGATTTCCTCGAACGCCTTCGAGAACCGCTCGCGCGTCGTCCGGTTGATCCGCTGGATCGCCTTGGCCAGGTCGTCGAGGGACCGTTCGAGGTCGTCTTTCTGCGCGGCCAGGAAGGCGTGGCGCTGCGAAAGTTCCCCGTGCTCCTCGAGGGAGGCCAGGTTCACGTCCCCCATCGCGGACATCCGTTCCCGGCACTCCTCCGCGCGGGCCTCGAGCGCGGAAAGTTCTTCGGCCGGATCCACGGAACCGCCTTCCGCCTCTTCCGGGGACAGGTCGGCCGGCCGGACCTCGTACCGCTGATGGAGCAGGGCCTCGAGCGCCGCGATGTCCATCTCGGCGCGCTGAAGCCGCAGGCGTTCCGCGGACTGCCGTTCCATCCCTTCCGATTCCTCCGCCCGCGCATGCCGGAGGTCCTCTTCGATCGCCGACAGGCGGGAAACCGTCGCGGCCAGGCCGGCCACGCGCTCATCGATCCGCTCCTGCAGGCCGGCGAGGGAGACCGCCGCCTGTTCGATCGCGTCCCGGCCGGCGCGCATCGAATCGTCCAGGGCGACCAGGGTCTCCTCGTGGACCGTTTTCCTCCGATGGCGGTCCGCGAGAAGGCGCCGCTTCCCCTCCACCTGCTCCGAGAAGGAGGCCAGCAGGGCGTCGGCGGCGCGATCCTTTTCCTCGAGCCCGCTGTGGGCGATCTCGGCCGCGTGGGCGCGTTCCCGGCACGCTTCCAGGTGCGTCCTTCTCGACTCCAGCTCGGCCGCAAGCGCCCGGGAACGTTCCTCCTCCTCCCCGCGCGCCTGCTCCGTTTCCCGGGCCGCCGCGAGGGACGATGCGAGATCGTCCGCCGTCCGCGCCAATTCGCCCCGCAGGTACGCCTCTTCCTGCGTGTGACCGTCGAGCAGGGCGCGCGCCTGGGCGAGCGTTTCCGAGAGGACCGCTTTCTCCCGCGCCGCCGCCGCGTGAGCGGAACCCGCTTCCTCCCGCGCCCGGAACATCCCGGAGAGCCGCTCCTCGAGCTCGGCCCTGGACCGCCGGACCGCCTCTTCCTCTTCCAACCGCCGGTCACGAACCCGGCGCAATCCGTCGATCTCCCGCGAAAGATCGCGGATCTCCCTCCGGCGGGCGAGGACTCCGGCCTCCGCCGCGGCCTCTTCTCCCCCGCCCTCCCCCTTGCCGCCGTGCTCGCCGCCGATCAGGATGCCGTCGGCGGTCACCACCTCGCCGTCGAGCGTCACGTAGGAGTTCCATACCCCGTTTCGGTTCCAGAGGCGGATCGCCGTATCGAGGTTCCGGACGAGGAGCGTCCCTCCGAGGAGCCCCCGGACGAGCTCGCGGCACTCCGGCGGCGCCTGCACGACATTGGTCAAGGGACCGACGACGCCTTCCTCCCCGACGTGCGCGATCTCTTCCTCCCGGATCCGCAATCCCACCGGGACGAAGGCGCTTCTCCCCTCGCGGGACTCCTTCAGGTACCGGATGGCGGAGAGGCCGTCCGCATGTTCCCGGACGACGACGGACTGCATGCGTTCCCCGAGGACCGCCTCGACCGCCTTTTCATATGCCGCATCGGTGTCGATCAGGTCGCCCATGATCCCGAAGATCCCCTCCGCGCCGCTTTCCCGGTCACCGCTTTCGCGAAAGTGGTGAAGGACGGCCCGTACGCCCGAGGAGGTCCAGTCCCGCCGTTCATACACCCGCGACAAGGTGGAGAGGCGGGACTCCGCGGACTGAAGTTCCCCTTCCGCCCGGCGAGACGCCTCGACCGCCGTGTCGAGCCGGGCGGCCGTTCCGGCCAGAAGCGTCCCCGTTTCCTCCCATGAACGCTCCGCGGCGTCGAGAGCTTCCCGTGCCCGGCTTTCCGCGGCGGACGCGGCCTCAAATTCCCCGGACGCCTTTCTTGCCGCCGAGGCCGCCTCTTCGATGCGCTCGGCGAGGCGTGCAAGGGCGCGTTCCCCTTCCTCGATTCGACGGGACAGCGCTTCCGCTCCGGACCGCGCCCCGGAGTGCTGGGTCACGCGGACCATCAGGTCGGATGCGGCGCGGCCCGCAAGCTCCTGGACGCGCTGGTATTCGTCCCGCGCCGTCGCGAGCGCCGACCGGTCATCCTCCCACCGCTCCCGCGTGCGGGAGAGATCCTCTTGACGCTGGAGCGTCTCTTCGTGCGCCCTGCGCCGCCGGCCGTCGAAATCCTCGATCTCCGCCTGGAGGACCTCGATCTCCCGTCCCGTCTCGTCGACCATCCGCCGGAGTTGCTCCGCCTGGGCGGCCATCCCGTACCATTCCGCTTCCTTGCGGGCCGCCTCCTCCTTGCGCCGGCCGTGCTCCTCCCGCAGATCGGCCAGGGTCCGCTCGCGCTCGGCCTGTTGCACGCGGATTTCCTCCCGGCCGGATTCCAGCTTCGACACGAGGGAACGGCACGCGAGAAGGGCGTCGTCGAGCCCGAGGAGTTCCTTCCTCGCTTCATCGCACTCCGCCGCCATCGCCCGGTGTTTCCTCGACGCCACCCGCAGGTCGAGGATTTTCAGCTCCGACCGGAGCGTCTTGTACCGCTCCGCCTTCCGGACCTGCCGTTCGAGGGAACCGATCTGCCGCCGCACCTCGTCGAGGATGTCCTTGACGCGGGCGAGGTTCTGCCGGGTGCTCTCCATCTTCCGCTCCGCTTCCTTGCGGCGGACCCGGAACTTGGCGACCCCTGCGGCCTCCTCGATGATGAGGCGCTTTTCGTCGGGACGGGCGTTGACGATCTCCCCGACCTTCCCCTGCCGGATGATCGCGTATCCGCGCGCGCCGGCCCCCGTGTCGAGGAACAGTTCGGAGATGTCCTTCAGGCGGCATGGGGTCTTGTTGATGAAGAATTCGCTTTCCCCGTCGCGGAAGGTCCGCCGGGTGAAGGAGATCTCGGAGAACGATTCGTACCCGGGCGGCGCGATCCCGTCGTCGTTCACGAAGGTGAGCGTGATCTCCGCCATCCCCAGGGGACCGGCGGCGTCGGAACCGGCGAAGATGACGTCCTCGAGCGCCTTGCTGCGGAGCTGGGTGGGGGCATGCTCCCCGAGGACCCAACGTACCGCGTCGACGATGTTCGATTTGCCGCACCCGTTCGGGCCGACGATCGCGGTTATGCCTTCGGAGAAATCAAACGTCGTCTTATCGTAAAAAGACTTGAACCCGATCAGTTCCAGCTTTTTCAGTTTCATCGATACCCTGGGCCCCAGGTAGCCTGTGATGGGTAAACCTCAACATCCTGTGGACGTAGGTCCCGCCATGCGCAATATATGGTGTTTTTCGACGAATGTAAAGAGGGAAAGGCGGACCCGTCACCAGGTCCGCCACCGATAACCGTTATTATTAATAAGGTTACTTCTTCCTCTCCTTCTCCTCCGCCCTCTCCCGGAGCACCGCCTGCGCGGCGGCCAGACGCGCGACGGGGACGCTGTAAGGGGAACAGGACACATAGTCGAGGCCTGCCCGGTCGAAGAATTCCACCGACTTCGGATCTCCCGCGTGCTCTCCGCAGACGCCGACTTTCAGTTTCGGGCGGGCCGCCCGCCCCTTCTGCACGCCCATCCGTACGAGCTCCCCTACGCCCTCCCGGTCCAGGGTGGCGAACACGTCCGCCTCGAGGATGTTCTCCGGCCTGCGCGGGTACGTCACCTTGCAGTCCGCGCACGACAGGTCCTTTTCCAGCCTCGCGCCGCACTGCGGGCACGATTCCGACCGGGACATGTACTTCTGGATGAACTTCCCGGCGTCGTCCCGCGAGAACCCGAACGTCATCTGGGTGAGATCGTTGGTCCCGAAGGAGAAGAACTCCGCTTCCCGCGCGATCCGGTCCGCCGTCACGACGGCGCGCGGCAGTTCGATCATCGCGCCCACGGCGTACGGGATTTTTCTTTTGTACCGCTTCATCGTCTCCTGCGCCGCCTGGACGACGATGTCCTTCTGGGCCTTCATCTCGCTCACCATGCCGACCAGCGGGATCATGACCTCGGGCTGCACCCGGATCCCTTCCCGGGCCACTTCGCACGCGGCCTCGAAGATGGCCCGCGCCTGCATCCGGGTGATCTCGGGATGGCAGATGCCGAGCCGGCAGCCGCGCATCCCGAGCATGGGGTTGACCTCGTGAAGGTCCTCGACCCGCTCCAGCAGCCGTTTCTTCTCTTCCACGATGGAGCGGTCCGCGCGGATGAATTCCAGCTTGGTCACCTCCACCAGGAGTTCCTCCCGCTTGGGGAGGAACTCGTTCAGCGGGGGATCCAGGAGGCGGATCGTCACCGGGTGCCCCTTCATCTCCCGGAACAGTTCCTTGAAATCCTCCCGCTGCATGGGGAGCAGCCGGGCCAGGGCCGCGTCGCGGTCTTCCCTCGTTCCGGCGAGGATCATCTCCTGCATGATGGGAATCCGGTCCTCGGCGAAGAACATGTGCTGGGTGCGGCACAGCCCGATCCCCTCCGCGCCAAAGTCCCGCGCCACCCGCGCGTCCCGCGGCGTGTCCACGTTGGCGCGCACCCTCAGGCGGCGGACGGCGTCCGCCCAGGACAGGAACGTCCCGAAGGAGGTGGTCATCTTGGGGGCGATCAGCGGCACCTTCCCGAGGAGCACCTCGCCGGTGGCGCCGTTCAGCGTGATGTAGTCCCCCTCCTGCACGACGCGCCCGCCCGCCATGAAGCGGTTCGTCGCCTCGTCCACGTCGATCGCCTCGCACCCGGTGACGCAGGTCTTCCCCATCTGGCGGGCGATCACCGCGGCATGGGACGTCATCCCGCCCTTCGCGGTCAGGACGCCGCGCGCGGCGTCCATCCCCTGGATGTCGTCCGGGCGCGCCTCCTTGCGGACCAGGATCACGTCCCTTCCCGCCGTGGCGCGCTCCACCGCCTTGTCCGCATGGAACACCACGGCGCCCGCGGCCGCGCCGGGGGAAGCGGGAAGCCCCTTGGCGATCACCTCGACGTCCGCCTCGGGATCGATCACGGGGTGAAGGAGCTGCTCGATCTGGCGCCCCTCCAGCCGCAGGAGCGCCTCTTCCTTCGTGACGAGTTTTTCCTTGACCATGTCCACGGCGATCTTGACCGCCGCCGCCGCGGTGCGCTTTCCGGGACGGACCTGGAGCATGTACAGCGTGTTGTCCTGTACGGTGAATTCGAACTCCTGGACGTCCCGGTACAGCTTTTCCAGCTTCCCGGTGATCCGCACCAGCTGGTCGAAGACGTTCGGGAGGTCCTTCTTCATGTCGCGGATGGGCCTCGGGGTGCGGACTCCGGAGACCGCGTCGCCGCCCTGGGAGTTGACGAGGTATTCCCCGTAGAACTCCCTGGCGCCCGTGGAGGGGTTCCGGGTGAACCCCGCGCCGGTGGCCGATTCGTTCCCCGTGTTCCCGAACACCATCGCCTGGACCGTGACCGCGGTCCCGATGTCGTCGGGGATCCCGTGCCCTTTCCGGTAGAACTTCGCCCGGTCGTTGCTCCACGACCGGAACACGGCGTCCCGCGCCATCTCCAGCTGGACCGGCGGCGACTGCGGGAACTCCCGCTTCGACCGCTCCTTCACCAGCTCCTTGAACTTCCGGCACAGGTCCTTCAGGTCCGAGGCGCCGAGGGCGATGTCTTCCGACACGCCGCGCTCCTGCTTCTTCTCCTCGATGAGCTGCCGGAAGTTTTCCCGGGGAAGGTCCAGGACGACGTCGGAGAACACCGCGAGGAACCGCCGGTAGCAGTCGTAGGCGAAGCGGGGGTTGCCGGACTTCGCGGCGAGCCCCTCGACGGTCCGGTCGTTCAACCCCAGGTTGAGGACGGTGTCCATCATCCCGGGCATGGAGAACCGCGATCCCGACCGGACGGAGACCAGCAGCGGGTTTTTCGCGTCCCCGAACCTTTTCCCGGCCGCCCGCTCGAGCTTCGCGAGGTTCGCCGAGATCTCCCGTTTCACGTCCGCCGGCACTTTCCCGCCGTTGCCGTAAAACAGGTTGCAAACCTCGGCGGCGACGGTGAACCCCGGAGGAACCGGCAAGCCGAGGTTCGTCATGTCGGCGAGGGCGGCGCCTTTCCCGCCGAGGATGTCCTTCATCGTGATGCGTCCCTCGGCCTTGCCCCCGCCGAAGAAGTAGACCCTTTTCGTCGTCATCCGTCTCTCCCCCGATCACCCTTGCTTGGGCGGGCCCGAAGACGCCACCTTGGAGAAGTCCGCCACCGAGGAAAACGCGGCGGACAGGCCTTTCAGCAACGCGAGGCGGTTGTTCCGGACCTTGTCCTCGTTCGCCATCACGAGCACCTTCTCGAAGAAGGCGGCGACGAGGGGCTGGAGACCCGCCATCTCGCGGAACGCTTCCGCGTACCGGCCGTCGCGGGCCGCCGCCCGGACACGGCCCGTCACACCGTTCGCCGCCGCGTGGAGCGCCCGCTCCTCCTCGTGCTCGAACAGGGCGTGCGAGACGTCGAGGGACCCGTCATACGATTTCGTGATGTTGATCGCCCGCTTGAACACCTCCGCGAGCGGATCGAAGGCCGCTTCCGCCCGGAAGGCGACCAGGGCGGACAGCTTCGAGCGAAGGTCCTTCACGTCGGTCATCCCCGCGGCGAGCACCGCCTCGACCAGGTCGGCCGGGATCCCCCGGGAGACCTGCAGGTTCAGGTACCGCCCCGCGATGAATTCCATCACCATCCGCTTCACCTCGGCCGCGGAGCTTTTCAGCTTCCCGGAAAGCGCGTCGAGGGAACGGTCCACCAGCTCCTCGATTGGGATCCGGAGGCTCCGCGCCTCGAGGATGGACAGGATCCCCAGGGTGTGGCGGCGCAGGCCGTACGGGTCCGCCGTCCCCGTCGGGACGAGCCCCACGCCGAAGCAGCCGCACACCATGTCGATCTTGTCGGCGATCGCCACCGCCGCCCCGACGTCGGTGCCGGGTAGATCGTCCGACTGCCCCTTCGGCAGGTAATGCTCGAAGACCGACTGGGCGACCTCCGGCGTCTCCCCCGTCTTCGAGGCGTAGTGCCGCCCCATCACCCCTTGCAGCTCGGGGAACTCCTTGATGACGCCGGTCGTGAGGTCGGCCTTGCTGAGGAACGCCGCCCTGCGGCAATCCTGCGCCTTGGCGGGGAAACCGAAAGAGGCCACGAACCCGGCGATGTCCGCCATCCGCCCGGTCTTCTCCCAGTAGGTCCCCATGTCCGCCTGGAAGAGGACCTTCTTCAACGCCTCCGCCCGGTCGAACAGCGGTTTTTTCAGGTCGTCCCAGTAGTAGAACTCCGCGTCCGAAAGTCGCGCCCGCAGCACGCGCTCGTTCCCGGCGACGACCACCGTTTCGTCCGGAACGAGCATGTTCGACACGAAGGCGAAGGCGGGGCGCAAGGCGCCCCCGTCGTCCTCGAAGACGAAATATTTCTGGTTGTTCCGCATCGAGGTGACGAGGACCTCCCGCGGGAGCGCGAGGTATTTCTCCTCGAACCGCCCCATCAGGACGACGGGGAACTCCACGAGGTTCGCCACCGTTTCCACGAGCGGTTCGTCCTCGACCCACTTCATCCCCGTGCGGTTTTCCATCCCGAGCAGGCCCGACCGGATCATGCCCTTGCGGACCTCGAGGTCCACGTACACCCGGGCGTCGTCCAGGCGGCCGGCGTAGGCGTCCGCCGAGGGGAGATCCACGGGGCCCGGCGCGAGGAACCGGTGGCCGTACGTCGTGCGGCCCGCGTCGACGTTTCCGAACCGCAGCGGGATCACCTCCTCCCCGTACAGCGAGACGATCCAGTGCACGGGCCTCGCGAACCGCACGTCGAGATCCGCCCACCGCATCGACTTCTTGAACGGGATCGCCGGGATGAAATCGGAGACGATCCTCGGGAGCACCTCCTGCACCGCCCGCGCGGCCTCCTCGCGGACAAACCCCAGGTATTCGCCGCGATCCGTGGGGAAAACCGAAAGGGCGGAAGGCGCAACCCCCTGCGACTTCGCGAAACCGAGGGCCGCCTTCGTCGGCTTGCCGGCCGCGTCGAAAGCCACGCTCTTCGGCGGTCCGAGGACGGTCTCGCTCTTCGCCTCCTGGCGTTCGGACAACCCGCGGACGATGTAGGCCAGCCGGCGCGGCGTGCCGCAGATGTCGACCTTGTCGAAGGAGAGGCGGGCCTTCCGCAACGCCTCCTCGAACTGCCGGCCTCCGTGCCACAGCGCGGGCCCGATGAACCCCGCGGGGATTTCCTCGCTGCCGATTTCGAGCAGGTAGTCGCGTTCCATCTGGATGACCCTCTTCGCGGGGATTTCGTTTCAGCCGGAGAACTTCCCGAGCAGCGGGAAGCCCATCTCCTCGCGCGAGCGGAGGAAACCCTCCGCGCAGAAGCGCGCCAGGTTGCGGACCCGGCCGATGTAGGAGGTTCGTTCCGTCACGGAAATGGCCCCGCGCGCGTCGAGCATGTTGAAGGAGTGCGAGCATTTCAGGCAGTAATCGTAGGCGGGCAGGACGAGTTTCCGGTCCAGAAGGCCCATGCACTCCTTCTCGAACATGTTGAACAGGGAGAACAGCATCGGGATGTCGGCCGCCTCGAAGTTGTACTTGGACCATTCGACCTCGCCGCGGTGGTGGACGTCCCCGTACGTGACGTCTCCGACCCACTTGAGGTCGTAGACGTTGTTCACATTCTGCAGGTACATGGCGATCCGCTCGAGGCCGTAGGTGATCTCCCCGGAAACGGGCTTCAGGTCGATGCCGCCGCACTGCTGGAAATAGGTGAACTGGGTGATCTCCATCCCGTCGAGCCACACTTCCCAACCCAGCCCCCACGCCCCGAGGGTGGGAGACTCCCAGTCGTCCTCCACGAACCGGATGTCGTGCTTCAGCGGATCGATCCCCACGGCCCGAAGGGAATCGAGATACAGCTCCACGTAATCGCAGGGGCACGGCTTCATGATGACCTGGAACTGGTAGTAGTGCTGGAGCCGGTTGGGGTTCTCCCCGTACCGGCCGTCCGTCGGCCGCCGGGAAGGTTCCACGTAGGCGGTGTTCCACGGCTCGGGGCCGAGAGCGCGGAGGAAGGTCGCGGGATTGAACGTCCCCGCCCCGACCTCGATATCGTACGGCTGGTGGATCACGCACCCCTTGTCGGCCCAGAAGCGCTGAAGGGACAAGACGAGGTCTTGGAAAAGCACCGTATCCTCCCGGCGAGTAGTGATAGGCATACTTATCACCTCGCCGAACGGGTTGTCAAGACAAATCCCTGGAATATTGAGGGTTTTCGAGCCTTTGGCCGCTACGGGCCGCCGAGGCTGCGGACCGGTTTCCCCAAGCAGTACTCTACATATCCAGGGATAACTCCCCGTAACTCTTCGGTAATCACGTCGGGAATCCGAAGGCGCCCCGCAGGCAAGCCGCTTCCCGCTTGCAGCGCCCTCCACGTTTTGACTGCTCCGAGGGACAGCCTCGTACCCTCCGGCGGGGGGCACGATTCGCAGAGGACACCCCCCTCGGAGGGGAGAAACCGGAACCAACGGCTGTCCGTCCGACCGCATTTGCGGCATCCCGACAGGTCGGGACCCCATCCGCCGATCCCGAGGAACGCCGCCTCCACCCTCCGGGCGATTTTCCCCGGAACGTCTCCCTCCGCGAGCGACCGGAAACCGTCCAGGAGGATCCCGAACGCTCTCGGCTTGGCCCCACCCTGCGGGAACAGCTCCGCGGCGAGTTCCAGGAAATAGTCCGCGTGGCGGACGCGCTCCCATTCCTCCACGATGGCCCAGAAACTCTCCGAAACGGCGGCCGTGGAGAGGACGGGAAACTTTCCGGGGGCTTCCGTCCAGACGATGTCGAGGAGCACGTACTTCTGAAGCGTCCCGCCGAAACGTTTCCTGCTTCGCCAGGCCGATTTCCCGATGGTCGACACGACCCCGGCGTCCCGGGTGAAGAAGGACAGCCTCCGGTCGGCTTCCCCCATGTCGAACGCCCGGACGAGGAAGGCGGGGGAGGCGTGGAAGCTGCGCTCTCCGGCGGCCCCCCCGCGGCTCATTGCCCGAAAGTGATCTTCCGGACCTGGCCGCTTTCCCCGAAGGGAGGAAGGCGTTGCCCGTTCAGCGTTCCCACGACGCCCCCGGCGTTCCCGATCTTGAGGGAAATGCGACGGTTCGCCTGGATGCTGATCTTGTCGCCGACGTACAACGTGACGTCGATGGGATCGGAGTCGTCGAAGCTGTACATCACCCAGGTGTGGGCGCTCGCCTCCAGAAACAGCTGGAACGGCCCCGTGAGCGGCCCGCTTTCCCCCACGACCGACACCATCGGAGCGGCCGACACGGCCGGAGCGGACGCCTCCGACCGTTCGGCGCTGTCGGTTTCAACCCCCGCGGGCGCCGCGTTGTCGGCCGCCGCCGCGGTTTCCGGAGGGGGCGCCGCATTGTCGGCCGCCGGCACGGAAGGTCGGGCGGCGGGCGCGGCCGGAACCGCCGCTGCGGGCGGAGGCGACGGAGGCCGGTTCGAGACGCGCATCGAAATCCATGCGAGGACGATCCCCACGAGAAGCACCGCCCCCGCGGCGAAGGCGTAGGTGGTGCGGCGGCTTCCGCGCTCCCGTTCCCGCTCCAGCCACTCGGGCCGCGGCAGGGGCGGCGCCTCGGATTCGGTCACCTGTTCAACGGACCGTTCGTACTCCGCCAGGACGGGGCCCGGGTCCATCGAGAGGTACTTGGCGTAAGCACGGATGAACCCGGACGCGAACACCCGCTCCGGCCAACCGCCGTAATTCCCTTCTTCCATCCCCTTGAGGTACCGGTGGCTGATCCGGAGGGCGATGGACACTTCCCCTAGGGTTTTCCCCATGGCCTCCCGCCGGGCCTTCCAGGATGCGCCGGCGCCGTTCACGGTCGCCCCTTCTCCGACTCGAGGATCCGGAGGTAACCGGCCGCCTGCCTTCGGACCTCGGGATCCTGTGACAACGACAGGACGGTATCGAACGCCTTGGACGCTTCCGATGGACGCTTCATCATGGCATAGGCGCGACCTAGTCCCATCCATCCCTCCACGTAATCGGGAATCACCTGCACGCACCGCAGGAGAACGTCCCCGGCCTCCTCCCACCGCCCCTCCCCTCCGAGGACGGAGGAAAGCCCGATGTACGCCGGGGCATACCGCTCGTTGATGCGGATCGATCTCCGGTACATCTCCTTCGCGTTCGCCGCGTCCCCCTTGGAGCGGTACGCTTCCGCGGCGTTGTAGACCGCCCATTCCGGCGTCGCGTACTGCACGTTTTCCGCCGCTGTCCGGAATTCCCGGATCGCCTCGTCCCACGCCCGCCGGCTCGCAAGCACGATCCCGAGGTTGTTGTGCGCTTCCGCGTAGTCCGGCTTCTTGTCGATCGCCTTCCGCAGGTATTCCTCCGCCTTCCCTCCGTCCCCCCGCTCCCGGTAGGAAAGCCCCAGCATCATGTCGACCTCGGGATTGTCCGGGTCGAGCTCCGAAGCCCGGGACAGTTCCTTCATCGCCATCGGGAGATTGCGCTGCTGCAGGTAAGTCACCCCCATCCGCATCCGGGCCTCCGCCTCGCTCTTCCGGGCGGCGGAAGGCGTCCCGCACGCGGGGAGAAGCCAGGCCGCGGCGCCGGCCAAAAGGAGGAACCGGCATATTCCGCGGGCGGTCACAGGTATTTTCCGATCAGGAGGGACAGGCGCCTCCGGGCGGCGGCCGGGATCTTCTTCCGGTCCGTGATGACGGCGTACTGAAGGGCGTCCCCGCACCCGCAGGCCCCGGAAAGCGGAAGACTCCGGGCCACCTCCCGGACGATGCCCTTCGAGTTCTCCACGTTCCGCTTCAGGATGGCGAGGATCGCTTCGACGGAGACGTCGTCCTCGGATTCGTGCCAGCAGTCGTAGTCGGTGGCCAGCGCAAGCGTCGCGTAGCACAGCTCCGCCTCCCGGGCCAGCTTCGCCTCGGGCAGGTTGGTCATCCCGATGACATCGACCCCCCATTTCCGGTAGATGTTCGACTCGGCGCGGGTCGAGAAGGCCGGGCCCTCGATGCACAGGTACGTGCCTCCGCGGTGGACGCGCCGGACGACCTTCCGCGCCGCCGCGTGGGCGGCCGCGGACAAGACCGGGCAGACGGGATCGGCGAAGGCGATGTGCCCGGCCACGCCGTCCCCGAAGAAGGTGTTCGTCCGCAGTTTCGTGTGGTCGAAAAACTGGTCGACGACGACGATGTCGCCGGGGCGGATCCCCTCCTTCATGCTCCCGACGGCGGAGATGGACAGGACCGCGTTCACGCCGATCTTCTTCAACGCGTAAATGTTCGCGCGGAAGTTGATCCCGGAAGGGGCGATCCGGTGCCCACGGCCGTGGCGGGGCAGGAACGCAACGGTACGGCCTTCGAGCTCCCCCACCGTCAGGGCGTCGGAGGGGTCGCCGAACGGAGTCCGGACGGCCACCCGGCGGACGTTCTTCAAGTCCTCCATCTCGTACAGGCCGGAACCGCCGATCACGCCAAGGATTTCGGACATGAATCCCTTTTGTCCCTCCCATCGGAGGTATTCGGTAAACTATAAGTAGATTGAGCGTCCCGCTCAACCCCTTTTTTCTTCGGGCGCCCCATTTTCTTCAAATCCGGCGCGCAGTTGCCCGCACGCGGCGCGGATGTCCGCCCCCCGGCGCCCTCGCGTGATCGTCTGGATCCCGGCGGCGAGGAGGATGTCGCGGAACCGGTTCACCGCCTCCTGGGGAGGGGCCTTGTAGGGGGACCCACCGTGCGTGTTGTACGGGATCAGGTTCACCTTGACCCGCGTTCCCCGGAGCAGCCGCGAAAGCGTTTCCGCGTCCCCGGGCGCGTCGTTCACCCCGGCCAGCAGCACGTATTCCACGGTCACTTTCCGGCCGCTCTGCAA
Source organism: Deltaproteobacteria bacterium (assembly GCA_021802685.1). Lineage (GTDB taxonomy): Bacteria > Desulfobacterota > Deferrimicrobia > Deferrimicrobiales > Deferrimicrobiaceae > UBA2219. The sequence goes on from JAJZRM010000004.1 coordinate 21,441, forward strand.
CGGGATGCGCCGAATCGCCGCCAGGAGTTCCCGCAGCGGGTATTTCCGGTTGACGGGCATGAGGTCGGAGCGTTGTCCGTCCCTCGAGGCGTTGACGGAGACGGCGAAGCTCACCGGGTACTTTTCCGCCAGGGCCAGCATTTCCGGAACGATCCCCGCGGTGGACACGGTGACCCGCTTGCCGGAAAGGCCGAACCCGTACTGGGAAAGGAGGATCTCGATGGCCCGGGACACCTCCGGGACGTTCCGCAACGGTTCCCCCATCCCCATGAAGACGATGTTCGACAGCGCCTCTCCCCGCTCCGTGAGCCGCTTCGCGAAATACCACGCCTGGTGCACGATCTCCGCGGAGGTCAGGTTCCGGCGGAACCCCATCGCGCCGGTCGCGCAGAACCCGCACCCGAGGGCGCACCCCGCCTGGGAGGAGACGCAAAGGGTGCGGCGGCCCTCGTCGGGAATGAGCACGCACTCCACCGATTCCCCGTCCTCGAGGAGGAACAGGCACTTCTCCGTGCCGTCCGAAGAAGCCTCGACGCGTTGGGCCGCCGGTGCGGAGATCCGGCAGGAGGCCGACAAAAGCGCGCGGAAATCCTTCGAGAGGTCCGTCATCTCCGCGAAATCGTCAACGAGTTTCCGGTAGATCCACCGGGAGAGCTGCCGCGCGCGGTACCGCTCTTTTCCCCACTGCCCGAAGAAGGCTTCCAGCTCGGGGAGAGTCATCCCCTTCAGGTCGATACGTTCCGTCCGCCCGCCGGTCATATCCTTACATTAACACGACTCCCGGCGGCCCCCTGCCGGAGCGGGAATGCGCCGCAGGGGGTACGGACGGCCCGGCGTCCGCGTGCCCGATTCCCTTTCGCCTTGTTCGGCCCGTCCTTACGCGATGGCGTCCACGATGGCATTCAGGGCCGCGCAGGGACGCATCGCTTTCGACGCTTTTTCCGGATCCGGATCGTAGTAGCCGCCGATATCCATGGGTTTCCCCTGGGCCGCGATCAGGTCCTGCGCGATGTTCGTCTCGTTGTCCCCAAGTTGCCGCGCCACCTTCGCGAAACGCGCCTTCAGGTCCTGGTCCCTGGTTTGCCCGGCCAGCGCCTCCGCCCAGTATAAGGCGAGGTAAAAATGGCTTCCCCGGTTGTCGATCTGACCCAGTTTCCGGGCAGGCGACCTGTTGTTGTCCAGGAACTTGCCGATGGCCTGGTCCAGCGTCTCTGAAAGGACGAGCGCCTTTTCGTTCCCGAAAG
>JAJZRM010000306.1 GCA_021802685.1 Deltaproteobacteria bacterium
ATCTGATGCACCAGGGCGGCCAGGAGCGATCCGCCGCTCACGGACATGATGAGGGAGGAGATCTTGAGCCCCAGGCCGGTCAGGGTGAAGGTCCCGACGATCAGTCCCGCCGCCGCGAGCAGCACGGCGACCGGCAGCATGTTCTTCGCCCCCTCGATCATCGCGACGACGATCCGGCGGGGGGTCAGCCACTCGTTCCGGTCCCGGCTTATGAAGCTCGTCGCGATCGCCGTCCCGATGGCGCCCAGCGCCGCGTACTCGGGCGACTTGTTCCAGAGGACGAGGAGCGCCACCAGCACGATGATCGACAGCAGGTGGTATCCCTTGGCGGCCATCACCTGCCGGACGGTCTTGGCTTCGGCCTCGGGGGGCGCGAAGCCGTGCTTGCGCGCCTCCAGTTCCACGATGAACAGCGTGCCCGCATAGTAGAGGATCGTGGGGACGGTCACCATGACGACCACTTCCCAGAAGGAAACGCCCAGGAACTGCATGATGAGAAAGGCGGCGGCGCCCATCAACGGCGGCGAGAGGACGGCGCCGATCCCCCCCGTGGCGATCAGGCCGGCGGCCATGTTCGGAGAGTACCCGGCTTTCTGAAGGATCGGCCACATGATCGGCGTGACGGACATGGTGGTCGCGACTCCGCTTCCCTGGGGGCCGCCGAGGAGCGCCGAGGTGATCACGGCCCCCCGTCCGGCGCTCGATGACTTCCGGCCCATCGTTGCGAGCGAAAGGTCCAGCCAGAAACCGCCTGCCCCCGCCACGTCCATGAAAGTGCCGTAGACGACGAAGAGCATCACGAACGAAGCGCTGACCGAAAGCGGCACGCCGAAGATCCCCTCCAGCGTCATGTACATGTGGCCGACGATCCGGTCAAGGTCGTACCCCTTGTGGGAAATGACGTCCGGAAAGAGGTTTCCGAAATACATGTAGGCCAGGAATCCCGATACGACCAGGGTGAAGGTCTTGCCGACGATTCGGCGGGAGATTTCCAGCAGCAGGACGATCGCCGCGATGCCGAAGAACAGATCCATCGGTTCCGGGAGCGTGGTGCGGCGGATGAACTGGTCCGTATCGATGACGGCGTAGACGATGGTGGCCACGCCCAGGACGGCCAGGCCCAGATCCGGCCAGATCGTCCAGCGGCCGGCATGCGGCCGGACGGGGTAGACGACGAAGGCGAGCCCGAAAATGAAGGCCATGTGGACCATCCGGAAGAAGTACGTTTCAACGGGCCGGATCGCCCCGTAGAGCGACCAGCCGACGAAACCGACAAAGAGGATGCCGACCGCCATGGCGGACTTGCCCTGGAATTCCCGCATTGCGGACAGTATACAAACCACGTGATGGGATGCAATCCCAATTCCCATGGCGTAGAATGCAATGGACATCCAACACCATCCCTGGAGGCCCCGATGAAAGGGAACGCCAAGTTGATCGAGACGTTGAATTCGCTGCTGTCGGACGAGCTCACCGCCATCAACCAGTACATGGTCCATTCGGAGATGTGCGCCAACTGGGGGTACGAGAAGCTGCACAAGCATTTCGAGAAACGGGCCATCGAGGAGATGAAGCACGCCGAAAAGCTGATCGGCCGGATCCTCTTCCTGGAGGGAACCCCGATGGTGAACATGCTCGGGAAGATGTCGATCGGCGCGGACGTCCCCCGCCAGCTCGCCGGGGACCACGGGCTCGAGATGGGCGCCGTCAAGGCGTACAACGCCGCGATCAAGCAGGCGGGGGACGTGAGCGACTTCGCCACCCGGGAGATCCTCGAGCACATTCTCCAGGACGAGGACCGCCACATCGACGGCATCGAGGAGCTGCAGGACCAGATCGGGCACATGACGCTCCCCATCTTCCTCACCACCCAGGTCGGAGGGTAGAGCCGAACATCATCTGGAGATAACGGCGGAACCCGGCTCCACGCCGGGTTCCGCATCATGGAGACCCGACCGCCGGGAGGTGTCGATGAGCATTCTCGTTCCCTCCAGCATTCGGTCCAAGTTGGTCCTTCTCGGATTCGTCGCCTCCCTCCCCGTCGTTCTGCTGATGGTCGTGAACTCCTGGCACCATAGAAAGGTCGACGTCGATCGTGCGACCGGAAGGATGGGGAATATCCTCCATCTCGCGGTTCTCCACGAGGAGGAGGTCATACGCGGCACCCATCGGCTGATGGCGGCGCTCGCTTCGGCCCCCCCGGTCCGCGAGGGCGGACGCGGTTGTTCCGAATTTCTCGCGCGGATCCTCGCGAACAGCCCCGAATATCTGAATCTCGGGACGCACCGGCCGGACGGCCAGGTCGTCTGCACCGCCGTCCCTCTGAAAACTCCCGTCAACGCGTACGACCGGCCGCATTTCCAGGCCGCCTTGCGGAACAGGACCTTTTCCATGAGCGGGTACATGACGGGGAGGATCACGGGGAAACCCATCGTCCTCTTCGGATATCCCGTTTTCGACCCGAAAGGCCGGGTATCCGCGGTTCTTTTCGCCTCCATGGACCTGTCCCGCCAGACGCGGTTCGAGGCCGAGATCGACGGCCAGGCCCCCGGCGGCTCCGTTTACCTGAAGGTCGACGACAACGGCACCGTCCTATCCGGCTATCCCTCATCGACCCTGTATCCGGTCGGACGCCCGATGAAACGATCCCTCATCGAGAAGATCCTGAAGGAGAAGAACGGGACGATCCGGGACGTCGGAGAGGACGGGATCGAGCGCCTCTACTTCTTTTCCGCCTACCGCGGGCAATTCTTCGAACAGGGCGGGTTCGCGCTCCTCGGCATCCCCGTCAAGGCGCTCTTCGCGCCCCACGACCGCCTTCTCGCCGCGAACCTCGCGGTTCTCGCCGCGGTGGGGGGGATCTTCTTCGCGATCATGTGGTTCGGGGGAAACGCCCTGATCGTCCGCCCGGCCCGCATCCTCACGGATGCGTCGAACCGGATGGCCGAAGGCGATCTCACCGCCCGGTCGGGTCTCCCGCGCACCCGGGGGGAACTCGGCCGGCTGGGTGCGGCGTTCGATGGGATGGCGGAACGGCTCCAGGCCGCCGCGGCCGCCGCGGAACGCGAACTCGCTGAACGGAGAGCGGCGGAACGGCAGATCAGCAGGTCGCTCAAGATGCTCTCCGCGCTGCACAAGGTCGACCTGAACATCCTGCGCGGCATCGACCTCGAGGATACCCTCGGCGTGATCTGCGACGCCATCATCGGACTTGGGTATCGGACGTGCTGGGTGGGTCTGGCCGGACGCGACCGCTCCACGCGGATCGCCGTCGCGCGGGGGACCGGCAGGGAAACCATCGAGGCCATGGACATCCGCTGGGATGAGACGGAACGGGGAACGGGGCCGTTCGGAACGGCGGTCAAGTCCGGCCGGGCCTGCGTGTGCCGGGATATCCTCGAGGACGCACGGCTGGAACCCTGGAAGGACCGGTTGATCGGATTCGGCGTGCGGTCCCTGGCGGCGCTTCCCCTGAAATCCGACGACGGCAGGACGGTCGGAGCCCTCGTCGTCTACAGCGACCGGGAGGACGGCTTCCCCCCGGAGGACATGGGCGACCTGGAGACGTTCGCGCAGCAAAGCGCCGTCGCCGTGCTCAGCGCGAAATGGATCGAGAACCTTCGCAACGCCAACCAGCGCCTGACGTTCCACGTGAACCGGATGCCGCTGGGCTGCATCGTGTGGAACGCGGACTTCCGCATCGCGGAGTGGAACCCCGCGGCGGAACGGATCTTCGGGTGGAAGGCGGACGAGGCGAAAGGCAGGCATTCCTTCGAATTCCTGGTCCCCGAGGAGGAGAAACCCGCCGCGGGAAAGGCCTGGGCGAGGTTGTTGGAAGGGGAGGAGACGCACTCGTCGAACGGGAACCTCCGGAAGGACGGGCGGAGAATCGTGTGCGAATGGTTCAACAACCCGCTGCAGGACGGATCGGGGAAGGTCGTCGGCGTGTTGTCGATGGTCAACGACGTGACGGACAAGTTCCTCCTCGAGAAGCAGCTCCAGACCGCCCAGCGGATGGAGGCGGTGGGCACGCTCGCCGGGGGGGTCGCGCACGATTTCAACAA
>JAJZRM010000307.1 GCA_021802685.1 Deltaproteobacteria bacterium
CCTCGTCCATCGCGTCCGCCCCCCGGGCGAGCATGTCGCCGAGGGTGCCGCTCTCTTCCCACACCGCCACCATCTGGACGAGGGCGGGAGGGATCTCCGCGTGGACGCGCAGCGCCTCGGACAGCGTCGATCCCTCCACGACCCGGTCGGCGGCGGCGGTGATCCGTTCCGCGATCACCACGTTTCCGACCACCGGCGCCACGATCCGCAGGGCGCGGTCCACGGGGATCCCGCCCGACACGAGCGTCGACAGGGTCCGCGAGAAGCGGGAAAGGGCCGAGAGGTGCGCGAGCCTCCCCGCGAGGGGGAGGCGCAGGAAGGCGCTGTCGCGGGCCCGGACTCCGCGTTCCGTGGCGAGATACTTCCTCGCGAGCAGCGTCGCCGCGCCGGCCAGGAGGAGCAGCGCCCACCATCCCGCGGAGAGGGCGTCGGTGATCGCGATGAGGATGCGCGTCGGGAGGGGGAGGGCGCGGCCGAGGTGGGAAAAGATCCCCACGATCTTCGGGACGACGAACGTCAGCAGGAAGACCACGACGAGGCTCGCCACGACGGCCATCAGCAGCGGATAGGTCAGGGCGGACCGGACGCGGTTCCTGGTGCGGGCCTGCTTTTCGAGGTGGTCGGCCAGGCGCGCGAGGGACATCGGAAGCGTCCCGCTTTCCTCCCCGGCGCGGACCATGCTTGCGTACAGCTCGGGAAACGCGTCGGGGCGTGACTCCACGGCCCGCGCGAGCGACGCCCCTTCGCGGACCGCGTCCTTGATCTCATCGATGACCTTCCGGCTGTCCGGGTCGTCGACCTGCGGGGCGACCGACTGGAGGGCGCCGACCAGGGGAACGCCCGCGCCCACCAGCGTGGCGAGCTGCCGTGTCAGGAGCGGGAGGAACTCCTGCCTCCCCAGCAGGGAGGGGAGCGCGATTCCCCGTTTTCCCTTCGTGTCCTCCGCCAGGGTCAGGGGATACACCCCGTCCGCGTGGAGCTTTTTCCGCGCATGGGCCGGGTTTTCGGCTTCCAGCGTCCCTTTCCGGGCGTCCCCGGCCCGGGAGATCCCTCTGTAGCGGAAGATCGGCAAGGGATCCTCAATCCTCCTGGGTGACGCGAAGGACCTCTTCCACCGAGGTCGATCCGGCCGCGATTTTCTCGACCCCGGCCGCGAGCACCGTCCGCATCCCGCGGGAGACGGCCAGGGCCTTGATCCCGTCCGAGTCCGACCGCGTCAGGATAAGGGACCGGATCGCCTCGTCGGCGGGAAGGATCTCGTAGAGCCCGGTGCGGCCGGAATACCCGGTGTTGATGCACTTCGCGCACCCGGAGGGGCGGTAGAAGGGGCCTTCCGGCGGGGTCGAGAGCCCGAGGCCCCGGATTTCCGCGGGGGTCGGATCGTACGGGACCTTGCAGTCGGGGCACAGCCGGCGGACCAGCCGCTGGGCGATCACCCCGGACACGGAGGAGGCCACGAGGAACGGCTCGATCCCCATGTCCACCAGGCGCGTCACGGCGCTGGCCGAGTCGTTGGTGTGCAGCGTCGAGAGGACGAGATGGCCGGTCAGCGAGGCCTGGATCGCGATTTCGGCGGTTTCCTGGTCCCGGATCTCGCCCACCATGATGATATCGGGGTCCTGCCGCAGGATCGAACGCAACCCGCCGGCGAAGGTGAGGTGGATCTTCGGGTTGACCTGGATCTGCCCGATCCCCTGGATCTGGTACTCCACGGGGTCCTCGATGGTGATGATGTTCTTTGTCCCGGAGTCGAGACGGCGGAGGGCGGCGTACAGCGTCGTGGTCTTCCCGGACCCCGTGGGGCCCGTGACGAGGAGGATGCCGCTCGACCGGAAGAGGAACCGCTCCAGGGACGCCAGGTCCGGGGGCGACAGCCCGAGATCGGGGAGGCCGAGGAGGATGCTCGAACGGTCGAGGATGCGCAGGACGGCCCGCTCCCCGAACGACGTGGGAACGGTCGAGACGCGGATGTCGATCTCCTTGCCCCCCAGCCGGATCCGGATCCGCCCGTCCTGAGGGAGGCGGCGCTCGGCGATGTCGAGGCCGGCCATCACCTTGATCCGGGAAACCGCGGGGGCGTGCCATTTCCGCGGAGCGGCCACCATCGGGTAGAGGATCCCGTCGATCCGGTTGCGGACGACGAGCTCCTTTTCGTACGGTTCGAAGTGGATGTCGCTGGACCGCTCCCGGATCGCCCGGAACAGCACGGAGTGCACGAAGCGGATGACCGGGGCCTCGTCCGGGGAATCGAGGAGGTCTTTCGTCTCCTCGATGGCGGCGGTCACGTCGAGGTCCCATTCCTCCGACAGCCCCTCGGCGATGTCCCGTTCCGGGGTGTGGATCCGCTCGTACGTCGCGTCGATCCGCGCCAGGATCTCTTCGGCCGGCGCGGGAACCACGCGGACCGGTCCCGCGAGGAAGCGCATCTCGTCGATCGCCTCCCGGTTCCCCTCCTTCCCCGAGAGCAGGACGATCTCCCCGGAGGCGGTCCGGCAGGGCAGGAGCAGGTTCTTCCGGGCGTAGCCGATCGGGATCCTGGCGACCAGCGACGTTTCCGGGTGGAGTTCCCCCGGGTCGAACGGGCCGGAAGGAGAGGGTGCGGTCACGGCCGTTGCCCCCCCTGCCGCTCCGGGAACGCCCGCTTCACTTCATCCCGGTCCGCGTCGAAGGCTCCGAGCATCTTGCGCTGCCGGTCTTCGAGGCCCTTCGGGAAGATCCCCGGCTCCTGGATGATGTGGGGGGTCAGCAGGATCACGAGGTTCGTCTTCTGCTTCGATGTCGAGCGGAAGCGGAAAAGGTATCCCAGGAGGGGGATGTCTCCGAGGAGCGGGATCTTGCTCTCGTTCTTCAGGTCGGTCTCCTGCATGATGCCGCCGATGATCACCGTATCCCCGCTCTTGACGACGACCGTGGTCTTGGCGGAACGCTTCGTCGTGGTCGGTCCCACCGTGGAGACATCGAGCAGGCTGGTGTCCTTCAGGGCGGACGATTCCTGGTAGATGTCCATGCTCACGAATTCGCTCTCGTGGATGTGGGGCGTGATCCGCAGCGTCACGCCGACGTCCTTGCGCTCCACGGTGTTGATGACGTTGGCCAGGTTCGTCGAGTCGCGCGACTGGCTCGTGATGAACGGCACGTTCTCGCCGACGACGATCTCCGCCTCCTTGTTGTTCTGCGTGAGCAGATGCGGGGAGGAGAGGACCTTCAGGTTCCGGTGCGTCTGCGCCGCCCGGAGGACCGCGGCGACGGCGGGGATCTTCGTTCCGTCCGGCAGGGTGACGCTTCCGCCGATCCCTCCCGCGAGCAGGCCGGTGCCGGAGAAGACCAGCGGGTTCCCGGTCGCGAGGGCCGTGAGCAGGTCGTTGATGTTCCCAGTGAAGTCGAAGTTCGAACCGCCGATGAGCGCCCCGTCGCTCCCTCCCGTCTGGACCGCTCCCCGGAACTCGACCCCCACGTCCAGTGCCTTGTCGAGGTTGACCTCGATGATCGCCGCCTCGACGAACACCTGTCTTCGGCGGATATCGAGCTTTCGGATGACGCCCACCAGCGTTTCGTAGTCGTTCGGGGACGCCACGATGATGAGGGAGTTCGTGGCCTTGTCCGCGGTGATCTTCACCCCCCCCTCCATCTCGGCGGCGATGACGCCCCGGATCGTCGGCTGGGCCGTGACGGGCTGGGCCGGAACGCGCGCCGACATGGCGGCCTGCGCCGCGGCGAAACCGGACAGGGAGGCGAGGACCTTCGCCGTCTCCTCGGCGTCGGCGTTCTCCAGGTAGTAGACGTTGATCTTCCCGGCGCCGGTCGGGTTGACGACGTCGAGCTTGGAGACGAGGTCTTCCACGTCATGCAGCAGATCGGGCGGCGCGAGGACGATGAGGTTGTTCGTCCGGATATCCGGGATGAATTTCACGACCGCTCCGCGCGGCGGCGCGAACCGCTGGGTGCGCCCGCGGACCGCCTGAGCGGGCGCACCCGCCGCCCCGGCCGGCTGGAAGATGGCATCGAGGGTTTTCGCGAGGTCCTGGGCCAAGATCGG